>NZ_MDGW01000109.1:0-7354 GCF_001712525.1 Shigella sp. FC1661 | reverse complement strand
GGGGCGTCTTATGAGCTTGCTGTCACCCTTTGACGTGGTGATATGGATGACGGATGGCTGGCCACTGTATGAATCCCGCCTGAAGGGAAAGCTGCACGTAATCAGCAAGCGATATACGCAGCGAATTGAGCGGCATAACCTGAATCTGAGGCAGCACCTGGCACGGCTGGGACGGAAGTCGCTGTCGTTCTCAAAATCGGTGGAGCTGCATGACAAAGTCATCGGGCATTATCTGAACATAAAACACTATCAATAAGTTGGAGTCATTACCCACCGGTTGCTACCGGATTTTTTGGATCGCTGCTCCATTCGTACCAGCCGCCGTCATACACGGAAACATTCTTCCAACCCATGGCGCGTGCGTACATAAAGGTTTCGGACGCGCGCCAGCCGGTGCCGCAGTAGAATGAAACTTGCTGCTCTGGTTTGATATTCCACGCTTTCCACATAGCGGTAATATCATCGGCGCTGCGCATGGTGCCATCCGGGTTATGAAAATCTTCCATATGCGTCGAGTCGCTACCAGCGTGTCCCCAACGTGCTCCGGCTATTTCACCTTTTGGTTTAATATAGCTGTAACCGCTGGTCGTACCGATAAATTCTGGCCACGAACGAATGCTCACCAGCGATGCATCCTGGCGATGCAGCAGTCCACGGGCCTGTTCCATATCGAGCATCAACTGCGGTTGTGCCGGGATCTTCACGCCGAAATCCGGTTCCGCTTTCACTTTCGGTGGCGTTCCTCGCTCAACAGGCAGTCCCGCGTCGGACCAGGTTTGCCAGCCGCCATCCAGCAGACGCACATCTTTCACGCCTGCGTAGAGCATAATTTGCGCCACACGCGCTCCAGCGTATACGTCACGCCCGTACAGAATGACCGTGGTGTCATGGCGAATGCCGTGTTTTGCCAGCATCGCTTTTAGTTGTTCATCAGAAACTTTGTTCCACAGCGGTTCGCTTTCCACTTCGTTGGTATCGATGTAGTCAGCACCGGGAATATGGCTGATAAGGTAAAGCTTAGGAGCGCCCCAGGCCGCTTCAATGACTTTCCAGTCACCGGCAGGTTTCGCCGTAACCTCTTTACCTTGTTGCAGGTCGTGCAGCCATTGCGGATAAACCAGCTGCTCAAAGTGCGGCAGTTTTTGTAGACGGGAAGGTTCGCTTAGCGCGTCACTCAGAATGGAGATATGCGTAAAACCTGCTTTTTGCAGTCGCGTTTTGACGGCGTCGACATCTTTGTCATTACCGTACAGCGCCACCGGGGCATCGGCTTTCAGGTTATGTTGCTTGATCCACGCGTTGAGCTGTTCGGTGCTCATTTTGTCGAGCCAGCTGGCAGAGAGGTTTAAGGCGGCAGGTTCATGACCAGAAGGGCCATTTAAGGTTTGTGGCCAGCCGTTATAAAACGCGCTGGGGCGAGTATCTATCGCTTTGCCATTTTGTTGTTGAAGCTGGTCAAGTGTAAGAGGCTTCGCCAGTTCAGCGGCCCACGAAGAAGCGCAAGCCAGCCCTAACGCCATTGCCAGCGCGGTCATTTGAGAAACACGTTTCATCGAAAATCCCGACATTGTAGTTTTGAGTGCGCCATTCTGAACTGACGCATTGAGAAAAACTTTGCGTTATCGCAGTTTGTTGTAATTTTCTGACCACTGCGCCATATCCAGAACAGAACTATCAGCAGGAACATCCTGGAGATCGTGCGTTACCTGAACGACGGGGATCGCCAGTTCGCGAACTTCGCTGAACACCCACTGGCGAAAATTATCGCGCAGAGCCACATCAAGACGGCTGAATGGCTCATCCAGGAGTAACGCTTTTGGCTGAGCGAGAAGGGCGCGCAGCAGGGCCACCCGCGCTCGCTGACCGCCTGATAATGTCGCAGGGTCCTGGTGATAAGTTTCAGCCAGTCCCGCTCGATCAAGCGCGTCTTTCACGGCATTGCGCCTGGCAGTCCCCTTGAGCGTCGACGGTAGCGCCAGCAGTAAATTTTGCCCGACGCTGAACTGGTCAAATAACAGTGCATCCTGGAAAAGAATGCCAATCTGACGCTGTGCGGTGGGTAGCATGTCAATCCGTTGCTCATTGAGCCATAGCTCACCTGTACAAGAAAACTGTCCAGCCAGTGCACCAATCATCCATGAAAACAGAGTGGATTTTCCACAGCCAGACGGCCCCATTAACGTGACGATGTCACCTTTATCAACCGTAAAGTTAACGTTTGTCAGCAAGCGGCTTTCTGGTAAACGTAGCGAAACATTTTTCACGCAGAGCATTAGCGGAGTCCTTGTCTGACATAACCTACCCATTTTGCGACTAACGCGGTCAGGGCAAAAATAATAAGCGGTAACAACAGTTGCCATAAAGCCTGGGCGGCGAGAATACCGTTGCTGCCGCCGCTGCTTAATGCCACCGCCTCAGTGGTGAGCGTCGGAAAACGCCCCGCGCCCAGCCACAGCGTCGGCATATACTGCGCAATACTGACTGAAAATCCCACCGCGAAGGCAATCAGCACAGGGCGCAACATGAGTGGGCATTTCACGTAAAAGAAGATTTTGGCCCGCGACCAGCCCAGTGTTTGCGCAATCAAAATTAACCGTGAATCAATGCACTGCCAGGCGGGTTGCAGGATAAACAGCATCCACGGCATTACCCACAGCAGATGCCCCCAGACCACCGCCGTCCAGCTTCCATCCAGGTTCAGCCATAGCGCCAGCGTGTACTGGCCCGCCACCAGTGGCAGAGCGGGCAATAGAATGGGCAACCATAGCCACAACTGGCGACGCTGTGGCCCCCATTCCAGCCACAGCAGTAACAGGAGCAAAGCGATGAATGTTGCTACCAGCCCCATTGTCAGACTGTTGATGAGTGCTTCACTATTGATCGTCGACTGATCCGCGAGGATCGCCAGCAGAACCACACACAGCACACCGGTTAAGGGTAAAAAACTCGCCAGCGTAGTGCCTGGTAATAAAGGTGTGGCAGGCTTGCGAATGCCATCTACGCGGGGAATAGTGCGCCGCCAGCTGCGCCATAGCAGATAGCTCAGCAAAACGTAGGCGGCGAGTAACAGCATCAGCAGCAGACTGGCGAGTGCGCCTTTCGTTTGTTGATCCGCGTCGCCCTGAGTTAACCACTGCCAGCTAATTACTGCCAGCGTCGGTGGATTACCTGGCCCAAGAATAATCGCCACATCCACGACCGAAAGCGACCAGGCAACAATCGCCAGCATCGCCATTGCCAGCGAAGGCGCGACGGAGGGCAACAGCAGCCAGTTCAGGCATTGCCAGCGGCTGTAGCCCAGCGAATCCAGCACAATGACCTGCTGCAACAGCCGTTTTTCGCTCAATACTGCCGCTAAGATCCACAGCAGAAATGCGCTTTCTTTCACTGCAAGGGTGAGGCCCAGACCGATGCCAAATCGGTCCATTGGCGGAGTGAAATACGGGAAATAGTCATATAGCAGCCCTCCGTCAGCAAAGAGCAGCAGGGCGCTGGTGGCAAAAGCCACATGGGGAATGGCGAGCAGCCACGGCAGACGGGCGCACATACGCTGCCATTTCGGCCCAGGCCATAGCGCCACAATCACCAGCAGGGCAATCAACAATGCCCCGACCGCCGCGATGGTTGTCGACACCAGCGTTGCCAGTAATGCATGCGGTAACTGTGGATCGGCAAATAACGCCTGCCAGTGTGTCAACGACAACGCAGGCGATATCAGCGTGAGAGCTGCCGGGATCAGCGGTGCATAAATCACCGCCACCATCGCCCACAGCAAAAAGATTAATGCGTACCGTAACGGCGTAACCATTCTTGTTCCAGTGCATTCACCCATCCTGCGTGCGGTTCAGCCAGTACCGGCGGCAGATCCTGCGGCATTCTTGATTGCAATATTTCGCGCTGCCCGTCAGGCAGTTTTTGCGGATCGAGAACAGAAGGATCGCCCCAGACAACGGGATCTGCTTTACGCAGTTGCGCATCGGGTGAGAGCAGAAAATTGGCAACTACCTTCGCCGCAGCACTGGCATTCGCGTTGGCTGGAATGGTGACGAAATGCACGTTGCCAATCATCCCCTCGCGAAAGCCAAAACTGTAACTGCTTGCCGGCAAATCGCAGCTGGCGATTTTTTGCTGCGCATGCGCGGGGTTAAAGGTCAGCGACAGGCGCAATGTGCCGGCTTTCAGCAGAGCATCCATCCGCGCGGGCGAAGGCGGGAAATCCTTTCCTTCGCGCCACAAATACGGATGCAGTGCATCAAGATATTGCCACAAGGGCGCAGTGACACGGGCGAAAGTCGCATCGTCCGGCGCTTCTTTTAATGCGGCGGGATCTGGCGTCAGCATAATCAGCAACTGTTCAAGAAACGCCGTGCCGGTAAAGTCCGGTGGGCGCGGATAAGTAACCGTGCCGGGATTGGCTTTAGCAAACTCCAGTAAGGCTTGCGGCGTTTGTGGTGGCTGTGGCGTAACATCGCGGCGGGCGATAAACGTCAGTTGTGCGCCGCCCTAGGGCGATTCCGCACCTTGTGTCGGCACTGAAAAATCTTCCCGCACCGGCAGCTGTGTGTCGACATAGCGCCAGTTGGGCAGAGTCTCCGCCCAGCCCGTTTGTAATAAATTGGCCTCTTTTAAGGTGCGGAAGTTTTCGCCGTTCACCCAGAGCAGATCCACCGAGCCGCCCGTTTTACGACCGGCAGCAGCTTCGGTCTGAATGCGCTTCACCGCGTCTGCGGCATCCGCGAGACGAACAATCTTCAGGTTTATAGCGTAATGGGTTTTCATCTCGCCGCTAACCCAGTCGAGATAGCGGTTAATTGCGGTATCGCCGCCCCAGGCGTTAGACCAGACGGTTTGCCCTTTGGCCTCATTTTTAATTTCCTGCCAGTCACTGGCATGTGTTGCCAAAGAAAACAGCGATAACAATCCCAGCAACCACCCACAATGGCGCATCTTCTCTCCTTAAGAACGTTTTTCCGGAATACGGCACAGCCCCTGAGCGGGAATGTCCATGGCAGAATTAAAACGAGCCGACAGGTTTTGCAGGCCGATCAATGCCGTCAGTTCGGTGAGCGCCTGAGCGTCAAAATGCGCAGCCAGTCGGGTACGCAGGGCATCATCGACTGTTGGCGGTGTGACGCTTGCGGCTTCGGCGTACTCCAGCGCCAGCCGTTCTTCATCGCTAAAGAGCGGGCTTTGCCGCCAGTCAGCCACTGCCAGCAGTTTATCGGTGCTGCCGGTACGCTCGGCGACTTTCATACTGGTGATATCCACACAAAACTCACACAGGCACATTTGCGCAATGCGCGCGCTGACAAGCGATCGCACTACCGGATCGAGCGGTGAGCGTTTGCGCTCCAGCCACCCAACAAACATTGACACCAAATAAAAGATAAACGGGATCCGCCCCCACCAGCGAATCGGGCTTAGCACCTCGCCGTAATGGCGACGATGCAGCCACGCCTGCGGACGTAAAATGAAAGGAATTTTGCTAAGCGGCGGTAAACCCATCAGTCATTCCTCTTCTGGCGCTCAAGCCATATTTTCTTCGCCATAAAAATCACCACGGTCAGGGCAAACAGAATAAACAGTCCGGTGACAAACCAGAAAGTACCGCCTGTTAACATGCTGCCCGCCCAGGAATAAACAATAGTCGCCGGTAATTGACCAAGCCCGGTGGCGATAAAAAACGAGCGAAAACGTATTGAAGTCAGACCGGCAGCATAGCTGATTGGATCGAAAGGGACAAAAGGCAATAACCGACAGACCAGGATGGTGTGTTTGCCGTAGCGAGTGAAAAAGCCGTCCATACTGTCAAGCACGGTTTTGCCGGTTAATTTTTCCACCACTTCGCGGCCCATCACTCTGGCGATAAAAAAGCACAGCGCCGCGCCGGCCATCGAACTGGTCCACGACAGCAAGCCGCCCCAGAACGCGCCAAACAGCGACGCATTGGCAAAGGTGATCAAAAACGCAGGTAGCGGTGCAGCAATGGCCTGTAAAGTCATCAACAAGAACGAGACAACTGCCGCCAGTGCGCCGTAAGACTGAATAAAGCGTTCTATACCCTGTTGGTCCACGGCGGCAAACGCCGCAACGCTGCGATTGATAAACTCATGGACGCCGGGAAGCAGCGCCCATGCGAGCAGCATAGCGAACAACAGGATGATGAGGGTTATACGGTAGTACCAGATTTTACGCGATTGCATCTTCATCATCCTTTATCCTGGCTTTATTCGGTGATTTTAAAGGTAACCGTTGCCAGCGTGTTATCCGCCGGGAGAACTGAGGCATTGCCTTTGAATTTCACTTCGCCGCGTTTTTCCACCGCACCATAAGTGTATGTTGCATTGCTGACGATGCCGACCGGGCAGCTATCCAGACACACCAGTCAACCCGTTTTCTTCTCTTCTGCTGCCGTTAAATTACCGCCAAAGCGCATGTCCAGTTTCTTGCCATTACTGTCAACAATCACTTCATCGAAGGAATACGCTTTTGCCGCCCCTTGCCAGTTGACCGAAATATCCAGTTTGCTGCCTGTGACATGAGTCGTTTCTTTATTATCCATCGTCATGTTTTCGCCCGGCGTACCACCTGCCTCTTTCAGGGCTTCATAAAATGCTTTCGGGGTCGCATAAGCCATAAACAGCGATTTATGTCCGTTGGAGCCATCTTTAAACACAATACCGTGACGAGTGTCGTCGGTGAGGAAACGACCATTAATTTGCACCAGCATGGTTACCGTATGGTTATTGGCATCGACGCGCAGCGGTTGGCTGTTCGAAAGTCCGTCGTATTCCACTTTTGCCGCCGCATTCTCTTTTTGATCGCAGCCGCTAAGCCCGGCAACAGCCAGTAAGCAGAGTGCAGCCAGTCCTTTTTTCCATGACACTGAATAATGTTGCGACATCGTTCTATCCTTCATTTTTTGGGTGAGTAAGCGGGCTGCGGCGCGAAGCAGACAGATCCACATGTTTGTGTCGGGCGTAGAGTTTTGCGAGCTGGACGAGAATAAACAGCGCCAGGCCCGCCAGACAGAGTTGTAAAATAAAGCGCAGCGGGTAATGACTCCAACTTACTGATAGTGTTTTATGTTCAGATAATGCCCGATGACCTTGTCATGCAGCTCCACCGATTTTGAGAACGACAGTGACTTCCGTCCCAGCCTTGCCAGATGTTGTCTCAGATTCAGATTATGTCGCTCAATGCGCTGAGTGTAACGCTTGCTGATAACGTGCAGCTTTCCCTTCAGGCGTGATTCATACAGCGGCCAGCCATCCGTCATCCATACCACGACCTCAAAGGCCGACAGCAGGCTCAGAAGACGCTCCAGTGTGGCCAGAGTGCGTTCACCGAAGAC
>NZ_MDGW01000108.1:0-7355 GCF_001712525.1 Shigella sp. FC1661 | reverse complement strand
GTGCGTACCGGGCTGAGAGGCGGTGTAAGTGAACTGTAGTTGCCATGTTTTACGGCAATGAGAGCAGAGATAGCGCTGATGTCCGGCAGTGCTTTTGCCGTTACGCACCACGCCTTCAGTAGCGGAGCAGGAAGGACATCTGATGGAAATGGAAGCCACGCAAGCACCTTAAAATCACCATCATACACTAAATCAGTAAGTTGGCAGCATTACCAGCGCAGCGTAATGCCTTCATTGGCGAGATCGCTTGCCATCACGGTATAAATAACAATACCGGGCAGGGTCGTGAGTGCCGAAATAAGGGTATAAGGCCAGAAGGCGATGGTGGTTAATCCGTAAGCGTAATTTTGAATATTGTAAGGAAACAACGGGATTAAGCGGGTCAGAATAAGAAAATCAATACCGTTACGCGCAATGCCTTTTTCAATGGCCTGGAAGGTATGGCTATGGCCCACGTATTTCAGCAGTAAATCACGTCCCAGCCACCGCGCCAGCAGGAATGAGCACGAGGAGGCCAGCGTGGCGGCAATTAATGAGAGTAGTGTCCCTAAGAGCGGGCCAAAAACTATTCCTCCAGCGATCACCAGTATGCTTCCTGGTAACAGAAAGAGGGTGGCAATGATGAATAACAGAATATAGAGGCTATAACCGAACAATCCGCTCTGGCGAATGAGTGTCTGTAAGTGGGGTAAATCGGTGAGCAGATCGAATAAACCGAAAGCGTGGATAGCGTAAATGACCAGCGCAAAAATAAGACAGGCGAAAAGAAATTTACGCTCAGCATTCATCGTGGAGTTTCCTATATCAAACTTGATAATAGAGAAGTGGTCAGACAACTAAAAACGCAGTGACGGTATAACAAAGGACGGCAGGCAACAAATCATTACTGACAGTTTGTTGATTTTTCTCAAGGTTAATTCTCCTGACCCAGTTTGAGCCAGGAGAGCTGCTAAATTAGCGGCGGAAGGTCGCCCAGACGGGGGCGTGATCGGACGGTTTTTCCATGCTGCGAATTTCATAGTCGATGCCGGTTTCTACGCAACATTCTGCCAGCGGTTGGCTGGCGAGCAGCAGGTCGATGCGCAGACCACGGTTATCGTCAAAACCTTTTGAGCGGTAATCAAACCATGAGAAACGATCTGCTGTTTGCGGATTAGCATGGCGGAAGGTATCGACCAACCCCCAGCTCATCAGCCTGTCCATCCATTCGCGCTCTTCCGGCAGGAAAGAGCATTTACCGGTACGCAGCCAGCGCTTACGGTTTTCTTCGCCAATGCCGATATCCAGATCTGTAGGGCTGATATTCATATCGCCCATAATCAGTACCGGATTATCACGTTTGAGTTCGGTTTCCAGGTAGTTTTGCAGATTCTGATAAAACTGCGCTTTTGCCGGGAATTTTATCGGATGGTCGCGGCTTTCACCCTGCGGGAAGTAACCGTTGATCACGGTGACATTACCCAGCAGTGAGGGGATTTCCGCCATAATAATCCGCCGCTGCGCCTCTTCGTCGTCACCGGGAAAGCCGCGACGCACGGCAATCGGCGTCTCTTTGGTCAGCAGCGCCACGCCATAATGGCCTTTCTGCCCGTGATAAAACACGTTGTAGCCGAGCTTCGCCACCTCTTCGAGCGGAAACATATCGTCATGAACTTTTGTCTCCTGCAGGCCAATCACATCCGGTTGGTGCTTTTCGACGATGGCTTCAAGCTGGTGAGGTCTGGCGCGCAGGCCGTTGATATTAAAAGAGACAAATTTCATAGTCGCTGCCATTTATTCAGATAAAGAGTGCGTGGATGGTAGCAGAATTTCGCGTTGCTTACCGCCTGTTGTTAAGTGATTTGATCGATGGTTGTTAATGATGTCAACGATGGCGCAAAAAATGCCCGCTTTTGGTGCGCGCTGCGTCAGAATGGCGCAGTAATTTCCAGTAAATTTCGTCAATGATCACAATTCCAGAATTATATTTTACTTCTGCATAACATTGCGTTTTTTATTCTTTTTATTCACCCACATCGCAAACGTATTCACTTTATATGCACTTTAAATGCATATGGTTTGGTTATAACTCCTTGATTTCCAGTTAGCCTCCGCCGTTTATGCACTTTTATCACTGGCTGGCACGAACCCTGCAATCTACATTTACAGCGCAAACATTACTTATTGTCAACATATAAATAACGAATTATTTACTGTAGAGGTCGCTATGTCTCAGCCAATTACGCGTGAAAACTTTGATGAATGGATGATACCTGTTTACGCTCCGGCACCCTTTATACCGGTACGTGGCGAAGGTTCGCGCTTGTGGGATCAGCAGGGGAAAGAGTATATCGACTTCGCGGGTGGCATTGCGGTGAACGCGCTGGGCCATGCGCATCCGGAACTGCGTGAAGCGCTGAACGAACAGGCGAGTAAGTTCTGGCATACCGGCAACGGTTACACCAACGAGCCGGTACTGCGACTGGCGAAAAAATTGATCGACGCCACGTTTGCCGATCGCGTCTTCTTTTGTAACTCCGGTGCGGAAGCCAACGAAGCGGCGCTAAAACTGGCGCGTAAATTCGCTCACGACCGCTACGGCAGCCATAAGAGCGGTATCATGGCGTTTAAAAATGCGTTTCATGGTCGCACGCTGTTTACTGTCAGTGCGGGTGGGCAGCCAGCCTATTCACAGGATTTTGCGCCACTGCCACCAGATATCCGTCATGCTGCATATAACGATATTAACTCTGCCAGCGCGCTGATTGACGACGCCACCTGTGCGGTGATTGTCGAACCCATCCAGGGGGAAGGCGGTGTGGTGCCAGCCAGCAACGCGTTTTTACAAGGTCTGCGTGAATTGTGTGACCGCCACAATGCGCTGTTGATTTTTGATGAAGTACAAACCGGCGTCGGGCGCACCGGGGAACTGTATGCCTATATGCACTACGGCGTGACACCTGATCTGTTAACTACCGCCAAAGCGCTGGGCGGCGATTTCCCGGTCGGTGCGTTGTTAACAACCGAAGAGTGCGCCAGCGTGATGACCGTTGGCACTCATGGCACCACCTATGGCGGCAATCCGCTGGCCTCGGCGGTGGCGGGCAAAGTGCTGGAGCTCATCAACACACCAGAGATGCTTAATGGCGTTAAACAGCGTCACGACTGGTTTGTTGAGCGTCTTAATACCATTAATCACCGCTACGGTTTGTTCAGTGAAGTTCGCGGCTTAGGTTTGTTGATTGGCTGTGTACTGAATGCCGATTACGCCGGACAAGCGAAACAGATCTCTCAGGAGGCGGCGAAAGCAGGCGTTATGGTACTGATTGCGGGTGGCAACGTGGTGCGTTTTGCGCCTGCGCTCAATGTCAGCGAAGAAGAGGTGACGACCGGACTGGATCGCTTTGCAGCTGCTTGCGAACACTTTGTTAGCCGAGGTTCATCATGATGGTCATCCGTCCCGTTGAGCGCTCAGATGTCTCGGCGCTGATGCAGCTTGCCAGCAAAACGGGCGGCGGCCTGACGTCGCTTCCCGCTAATGAAGCCACGCTTTCCGCGCGTATCGAAAGGGCAATCAAAACCTGGCAAGGCGAACTGCCCAAAAGCGAGCAGGGCTATGTGTTCGTGCTGGAAGATAGCGAGACAGGCACCGTGGCGGGGATTTGCGCCATTGAGGTGGCGGTTGGGCTGAACGATCCCTGGCACAACTATCGGGTCGGCACGTTGGTTCACGCCTCAAAAGAGCTGAATGTCTATAACGCATTGCCGACGCTGTTTCTTAGTAACGATCACACCGGCAGCAGCGAGCTGTGCACGCTGTTTCTCGACCCGGACTGGCGCAAAGAGGGCAACGGCTATTTGCTGTCGAAATCGCGCTTTATGTTTATGGCGGCTTTTCGCGACAAGTTTAATGACAAAGTGGTTGCTGAAATGCGCGGGGTGATTGACGAACACGGCTATTCACCGTTCTGGCAAAGCCTCGGTAAACGCTTCTTTTCGATGGATTTTAGCCGCGCCGATTTTCTCTGCGGCACCGGGCAAAAGGCATTTATTGCAGAACTGATGCCGAAACATCCGATCTATACCCACTTTTTATCCCAGGAAGCCCAGGACGTCATCGGTCAGGTACATCCGCAAACCGCGCCTGCCCGCGCGGTGCTGGAGAAAGAAGGTTTTCGTTACCGCAACTATATCGACATCTTCGACGGCGGGCCAACGCTTGAGTGTGACATCGACCGCGTGCGCGCATCCGTAAAAGTCGGCTGGTGGAAGTGGCAGAAGGGCAGCCTGCGCAGGGCGATTTTCCGGCCTGCCTGGTCGCCAATGAAAATTATCACCATTTCCGCGTGGTGCTGGCGCGTACCGATCCGGCAACCGAGCGTTTGATTTTAACCGCCGCACAACTGGATGCCCTCAAATGCCACGCAGGGGAGCGCGTTCGTCTGGTGCGCCTGTGCGCAGTGGAGAAAACAGCATGACTTTATGGATTAACGGTGACTGGATAACGGGCCAGGGCGCATCGCGTGTGAAGCGTAATCCGGTATCGGGCGAGGTGTTATGGCAAGGCAATGATGCCGATGCCGCTCAGGTCGAACAGGCTTGTCGGGCAGCCCGTGCGGCGTTTCCGCGCTGGGCGCGGCTCTCATTGGCTGAACGTCAGGTCGTTGTCGAACGCTTTGCCGGATTGCTGGAAAGCAATAAAGCCGAATTAACCGCGATTATTGCCAGAGAAACGGGTAAGCCGCGCTGGGAAGCGGCAACCGAAGTGACGGCGATGATCAATAAAATCGCGATATCAATTAAGGCGTATCACGTTCGTACCGGCGAGCAGCGTAGTGAAATGCCGGACGGTGCGGCGAGCCTGCGACATCGCCCGCACGGCGTGCTGGCGGTGTTTGGGCCGTATAATTTCCCTGGTCATTTGCCGAACGGACATATCGTTCCGGCATTGCTGGCAGGTAACACCATTATCTTTAAACCCAGCGAACTGACACCGTGGAGTGGCGAAGCGGTAATGCGTTTATGGCAGCAGGCTGGCTTGCCGCCGGGCGTGCTGAACCTGGTGCAGGGCGGGCGTGAAACGGGTCAGGCGCTGAGTGCGCTGGAGGATCTCGACGGTTTGCTGTTTACCGGTCGCGCCAATACCGGCTACCAGCTGCATCGCCAGCTCTCCGGTCAGCCGGAGAAAATTCTCGCCCTTGAGATGGGCGGTAATAATCCGCTAATTATCGATGAGGTGGCGGATATCGACGCGGCTGTCCATCTGACCATTCAGTCGGCGTTTGTCACAGCCGGGCAACGCTGCACCTGCGCCCGCCGTTTATTGCTCAAAAGCGGAGCGCAGGGCGATGCGTTTCTTGCTCGTCTGGTTGCCGTCAGCCAGCGATTAACGCCGGGCAACTGGGATGACGAACCGCAGCCGTTTATTGGCGGGCTGATTTCTGAACAGGCCGCACAGCAGGTGGTTACTGCCTGGCAGCAACTGGAAGCGATGGGCGGACGAACCCTGCTTGCGCCGCGCTTATTACAATCAGAGACATCGTTGCTGACGCCGGGGATCATTGAAATGACAGGCGTTGCTGGCGTACCAGATGAAGAGGTGTTCGGACCGTTATTGCGCGTCTGGCGTTATGATTCTTTCGAGGAAGCGATTCTAATGGCGAATAACACTCGCTTCGGACTCTCTTGCGGTCTGGTTTCCCCCGAGCGGGAAAAATTCGATCAACTGTTGCTGGAGGCGCGGGCGGGGATTGTTAACTGGAACAAACCGCTTACTGGTGCTGCCAGTACCGCGCCATTCGGCGGCATTGGTGCATCCGGTAACCATCGCCCCAGCGCCTGGTATGCCGCAGATTACTGCGCATGGCCTATGGCGAGCCTGGAGTCGGACTCGTTAACTTTGCCCGCAACGCTTAACCCCGGGCTGGATTTTTCCGATGAGGTGGTGCGATGAACGCCTGGGAAGTTAATTTCGACGGGCTGGTAGGGCTGACGCATCATTACGCTGGCCTGTCGTTTGGTAATGAAGCCTCTACCCGTCACCGTTTTCAGGTGTCTAACCCGCGACTGGCGGCGAAACAGGGCTTACTGAAAATGAAAACCCTTGCCGATGCGGGATTCCCCCAGGCCGTGATCCCGCCGCACGAGCGTCCGTTTATTCCGGTGCTGCGTCAGTTGGGATTCAGTGGTAGCGATGAGCAGGTACTGGAAAAAGTTGCACGCCAGGCACCGCACTGGCTTTCCAGCGTCAGCTCCGCTTCGCCAATGTGGGTAGCCAATGCGGCAACGATCGCGCCATCTGCCGATACGCTGGATGGCAAAGTGCATCTCACCGTTGCCAACCTGAACAATAAATTTCACCGTTCGCTGGAAGCGCCCGTCACTGAATCGCTGTTAAAAGCTATTTTTAACGACGAAGAGAAATTTAGCGTCCATTCGGCGTTGCCGCAGGTAGCGTTGCTCGGTGATGAGGGGGCGGCAAACCACAATCGTCTCGGCGGTCATTACGGTGAGCCGGGTATGCAACTTTTTGTCTACGGGCGAGAAGAAGGCAATGATACCCGGCCTTCCCGTTATCCGGCGCGACAGACTCGCGAAGCCAGCGAGGCGGTGGCAAGGCTTAATCAGGTGAATCCCCAACAGGTGATTTTCGCCCAGCAAAACCCGGACGTTATCGACCAGGGTGTTTTTCATAATGACGTGATTGCCGTAAGTAACCGCCAGGTGCTGTTTTGCCACCAACAGGCGTTCGCTCGCCAGTCACAGTTACTGGCAAACCTGCGGGCGCGGGTGAACGGTTTTATGGCGATAGAAGTTCCGGCAACTCAGGTTTCCGTGTCGGATGCGGTGTCTACCTATCTGTTTAACAGCCAACTGTTGAGCCGCGATGATGGTTCCATGATGTTGGTGCTGCCTCAGGAGTGTCGGGAACACGCCGGAGTATGGGGTTATCTCAATGAACTCCTTGCCGCTGACAACCCGATTAGCGAACTAAAAGTCTTTGACTTACGTGAAAGCATGGCGAATGGCGGCGCCCGGCGTGCCTGCGGTTGCGGGTGGTATTGACAGAAGAAGAACGCCGGGCGGTAAATCCGGCGGTGATGATGAACGATACCTTGTTTAATGCGCTCAATGACTGGGTGGATCGTTACTACCGCGATCGTCTTACTGCTGCCGATCTGGCCGACCCGCAATTGCTGCGCGAAGGGCGGGAAGCACTGGATGTATTGAGCCAATTACTGAATCTCGGTTCGGTTTATCCGTTCCAGCGCGAGGGAGGTGCCCCTATTAAGTTGTCAAGCATGTTATGACCCCTGCGGGGTATAAAAAGTCCCGTCGCGCATCATGGCGAACAGAACGTCGCAGCGTCGTCTCGC
>NZ_MDGW01000107.1:0-7393 GCF_001712525.1 Shigella sp. FC1661 | reverse complement strand
GCTGGCTGTTTTACGCGTATGACAGGATACGGAGGACGGTTGTGGCGCACGTCTTCGGTGAACGCACTCTGGCCACACTGGAGCGTCTTCTGAGCCTGCTGTCGGCCTTTGAGGTCGTGGTATGGATGACGGATGGCTGGCCGCTGTATGAATCACGCCTGAAGGGAAAGCTGCACGTTATCAGCAAGCGTTACACTCAGCGCATTGAGCGACATAATCTGAATCTGAGACAACATCTGGCAAGGCTGGGACGGAAGTCACTGTCGTTCTCAAAATCGGTGGAGCTGCATGACAAGGTCATCGGGCATTATCTGAACATAAAACACTATCAGTAAGTTGGAGTCATTACCCATAATCTTAGGAAATAAATGATACATGCGCTTTTCGGACTATTGAAAACTGCCCCTGTGCTAAATTTGTAAACCCTGCGCCGACAGGCTTGCGTAAAACTCTTTTGGTGATAATGTGAGCCTTCCAAATCCAGACTATTCCGATTTGGGATCCATTTTGCCGTCCTGGCGTGTGTAACCGTTTTATCAAGGAATAAGCAGTATGCGTAAAATCGCATTAATTCTTGCGATGTTGTTGATCCCGTGCGTTTCGTTTGCCGATTTGCTGGGCAGCAGTAGCTCGACCACGCCAGTGAGCAAAGAGTATAAGCAGCAGTTGATGGGATCCCCTGTCTACATCCAGATCTTCAAGGAAGAACGTACGCTCGATCTCTACGTCAAAATGGGCGAGCAATATCAGCTGCTCGACAGTTATAAAATCTGTAAATATTCCGGCGGCTTAGGGCCAAAACAGCGTCAGGGCGATTTCAAAAGCCCGGAAGGGTTTTATAGCGTCCAGCGTAATCAGTTAAAACCAGACAGCCGTTACTACAAAGCGATTAATATTGGTTTCCCCAATGCCTATGACCGTGCGCATGGTTATGAAGGGAAATACCTGATGATCCACGGCGATTGTGTTTCCATCGGCTGCTACGCAATGACCAATCAGGGTATTGATGAGATCTTCCAGTTCGTTACTGGTGCGCTGGTGTTTGGTCAGCCGAGCGTGCAAGTGAGTATTTACCCGTTCCGCATGACCGACGCCAATATGAAGCGCCATAAATATTCCAACTTTAAGGACTTCTGGGAGCAACTGAAGCCGGGTTACGACTACTTTGAGCAAACCCGTAAGCCACCGACCGTTTCTGTGGTCAATGGTCGTTACGTGGTCAGCAAGCCGTTAAGCCACGAAGTTGTGCAGCCACAACTGGCATCAAACTACACGCTCCCCGAGGCAAAATAAGCGCCATTCGCCTGGCATAATCTTTTGCCAGGTTTCATTGCCCGTCAGCGGCTGTGTCGCAATCACCGTGACCACATCATTCGGTGTGGTCTGCGAGCTGAAGTCGATTTCTACATCCTGATCCAGCAGCGTTGCCACGCCAAACGGTGCGCGGCGGGTGATCCAGTGCAGATTCGTCGAGCAATACGCCATTACATAGCGCCCATCCGAAAGCAGCATGTTGAAAACGCCCTTCTGCCGCAGTTCGTCCGCCAGTGAAGCGATATATTTAAACACTGCTGCCATGTTGCCCGGCGTGCGCGGGTAACGCTGCGTTAATTTATGCAGCAGCCAGCAGAAGGCTTTTTCGCTGTCGGTTTCGCCTACCGGGCGGAAGTTGCCGGTTTCCAGTGATTTGTAGCCCGTCAGTTGTCCGTTATGGGCATAAGTCCAGTTACGCCCCCATAACTCGCGGGTAAATGGGTGAGTATTTTCCAACGCCACCTCGCCCCGATTAGCCTGGCGAATATGAGCCACCACCGAACAGGATTTTATCGGGTAGTCCTGGACAAGTTTGGCGATGGGGGAATTAAAGCTGGGTTGTGGATCTTTAAATGTGCGACAGCCTTTACCTTCGTAAAAGGTAATGCCCCAGCCATCTTTATGTGGCCCGGTTCCACCACCACGCTGTACAAGTCCGGTGAAACTAAAGCAGATATCGGTAGGGACGTTGGCGCTCATCCCGAGCAATTCGCACATGGGTAACCTCCACAACAGCGGGAGCGCATGGCCCCCGGCGAAGATTGATTTAAGAATTTTCAGGTCGGATGCGGCGTAAACGAATTATTCGGCCTACGGTTCGCGTACAGATTTGTAGGCATGATAAGACGCGTCAGCATCGCATCAGGCATCAGCGCACAAGTGCCGGATGCGGCGTAAACGCCTTATCCGGCCTACGCCAGACTTACTTAACCATCTCTTTTTCAATTAACTGGATCAGGATATGGATCACTTTAATGTGAATCTCCTGAATGCGGTCGGCATAACCAAAGTGCGGTACGCGAATTTCGATATCCGCCGTGCCAGCCATTTTGCCGCCGTCTTTACCGGTCAGGGTGATCACTTTCATCCCCTTCTCACGCGCCGCTGCGATCGCTTTGATCACGTTTGCAGAGTTACCGGAGGTGGAGATCCCCAGCAGTACATCGCCTTCGCGACCTACCGCTTCAACGTAGCGGGAGAAAATATCATTGAAACCGAAATCATTACCGACGCAGGAAATATGACTAACGTCAGAAATAGCAATCGCCGGGTAGCCCGGACGGTTTTCACGGTAGCGACCGGTCAACTCTTCGGCAAAGTGCATAGCGTCGCAATGGGAACCGCCGTTGCCGCAGGAAAGCACTTTGCCACCGGCTTTAAAGCTGTCTGCTAACAGGACCGCCGCGCGCTGAATGGCGTGAATATTGGCGTCATCTTTTAAAAAGTTAGCCAGCGTTTCCGCCGCTTCGTTCAGTTCGTTACGAATAAGATCCTGGTACATGAGGATATCCTTCAGCATAAATGTAATAGACAAAATGCAGTGTACCGGATACCGCCAAAAGCGAGAAGTACGGGCAGGTGCTATGACTAGGACTTTTTGACCTGAAGTGCGGATAAAAACAGCAACAATGTGAGCTTTGTTGTAATTATATTGTAAACACATTGCTAAATGTATTTACATCCACTACAACCATATCATCACAAGTGGTCAGACCTCCTACAAGTAAGGGGCTTTTCGTTATGATGATTTTGAGTATTCTCGCTACGGTTGTCCTGCTCGGCGCGTTGTTCTATCACCGCGTGAGCTTATTTATCAGCAGTCTGATTTTGCTCGCCTGGACAGCCGCCCTCGGCGTTGCTGGTCTGTGGTCGGCGTGGGTACTGGTGCCTCTGGCCATTATCCTCGTGCCATTTAACTTTGCGCCTATGCGTAAGTCGATGATTTCCGCGCCGGTATTTCGAGGTTTCCGTAAGGTGATGCCGCCGATGTCGCGCACTGAGAAAGAAGCGATTGATGCGGGCACCACCTGGTGGGAGGGCGACTTGTTCCAGGGCAAGCCGGACTGGAAAAAGCTGCATAACTATCCGCAGCCGCGCCTGACCGCCGAAGAGCAAGCGTTTCTCGACGGCCCGGTAGAAGAAGCCTGCCGGATGGCGAATGATTTCCAGATTACTCATGAGCTGGCGGATCTGCCGCCGGAGTTGTGGGCGTACCTTAAAGAGCATCGCTTCTTCGCGATGATTATCAAAAAAGAGTACGGCGGACTGGAGTTCTCAGCTTATGCCCAGTCTCGCGTGCTGCAAAAACTCTCCGGCGTGAGCGGGATCCTGGCGATTACCGTCGGCGTGCCGAACTCATTAGGCCCGGGCGAGCTGCTGCAACATTACGGCACTGACGAGCAGAAAGATCACTATCTGCCGCGTCTGGCGCGTGGTCAGGAGATCCCTTGCTTTGCACTGACAAGCCCGGAAGCGGGTTCCGATGCGGGCGCGATTCCGGACACCGGGATTGTCTGCATGGGCGAATGGCAGGGCCAGCAGGTGCTGGGGATGCGTCTGACCTGGAACAAACGCTATATTACGCTGGCACCGATTGCGACTGTGCTTGGGCTGGCGTTTAAACTCTCCGACCCGGAAAAGCTGCTGGGTGGCGCAGAAGATTTAGGTATTACCTGTGCGCTGATCCCGACCACCACGCCGGGCGTGGAAATTGGTCGTCGCCACTTCCCGCTGAACGTACCGTTCCAGAACGGACCGACGCGCGGTAAAGATGTCTTCGTACCGATCGATTACATCATCGGTGGGCCGAAAATGGCCGGGCAAGGCTGGCGGATGCTGGTGGAGTGCCTCTCGGTAGGCCGCGGCATCACCCTGCCTTCCAACTCAACCGGCGGCGTGAAATCGGTAGCGCTGGCAACGGGCGCGTATGCTCACATTCGCCGTCAGTTCAAAATCTCTATCGGTAAGATGGAAGGGATTGAAGAGCCGCTGGCGCGTATTGCCGGTAATGCCTACGTGATGGATGCTGCGGCATCGCTGATTACCTACGGCATTATGCTCGGCGAAAAACCTGCCGTGCTGTCGGCTATCGTTAAGTATCACTGTACCCACCGCGGGCAGCAGTCGATTATTGATGCGATGGATATCACTGGTGGCAAAGGCATTATGCTCGGGCAAAGCAACTTCCTGGCGCGTGCTTACCAGGGCGCACCGATTGCCATCACCGTTGAAGGGGCTAACATTCTGACCCGCAGCATGATGATCTTCGGACAAGGAGCGATTCGTTGCCATCCGTACGTGCTGGAAGAGATGGAAGCGGCGAAGAACAATGACGTCAACGCGTTCGATAAACTGTTGTTCAAACATATCGGTCACGTCGGTAGCAACAAAGTTCGCAGCTTCTGGCTGGGCCTGACGCGCGGTTTAACCAGCAGCACGCCAACCGGCGATGCCACTAAACGCTACTATCAGCACCTGAACCGCCTGAGCGCCAACCTCGCCCTGCTTTCTGATGTCTCGATGGCAGTGCTGGGCGGCAGCCTGAAACGTCGCGAGCGCATCTCGGCCCGTCTGGGGGATATTTTAAGCCAGCTCTACCTCGCCTCTGCCGTGCTGAAGCGTTATGACGACGAAGGCCGTAATGAAGCCGACCTGCCGCTGGTGCACTGGGGCGTACAAGATGCGCTGTATCAGGCTGAACAGGCGATGGATGATTTACTGCAAAACTTCCCGAACCGCGTGGTTGCCGGGCTGCTGAATGTGGTGATCTTCCCGACCGGACGTCATTATCTGGCACCTTCTGACAAGCTGGATCATAAAGTGGCGAAGATTTTACAAGTGCCGAACGCCACCCGTTCCCGCATTGGTCGCGGTCAGTACCTGATGCCGAGCGAGCATAATCCGGTTGGCTTGCTGGAAGAGGCGCTGGTGGATGTGATTGCCGCCGACCCAATTCATCAGCGGATCTGTAAAGAGCTGGGTAAAAACCTGCCGTTTACCCGTCTGGATGAACTGGCGCACAACGCGCTGGCGAAGGGGCTGATTGATAAAGATGAAGCCGCTATTCTGGTGAAAGCTGAAGAAAGCCGTCTGCGCAGTATTAACGTTGATGACTTTGATCCGGAAGAGCTGGCGACGAAGCCGGTAAAGTTGCCGGAGAAAGTGCGGAAAGTTGAAGCCGCGTAATTGAATAACGGAGCCGAAAGGCTCCGTTTCTTTATCCGCTAATTATTTAAAATTAAAGCCATCCGGATGGTTTTCCAGGCTGCCGGTCAACGCCGCGAACAGCACCGTTTTACCATCAATCGAAAGCGCATCGTTCACATTCAGCCAGGTGAGTTTCTCTTGCGACGTTTTCTCATCAATAGTCGAGAACAGCCCCGTCATCTGATTAGATTTCTCGGACCACATCACAGCGATACGTTGCGAGCCACAGTCATGCGGTTTGCACGCGCTCATCACCTGATACGTCTCATCTCCCAACGTTACGGTTTGTGCGGGAGTATAAGTACCGCCTTTCATCACCCAGGCAGGCAGCTTATGCCCTTGTACCATCTGATTAAATGCAGCTTTGGTGGTTTCGCCCTTTGCAAGGCTGCTAATGGTTAAATCATCCTGCGCCATTGCACTGGTGGCGATGACCAGAGCGGCGACTGTCGTTATTGCCTTAAACATCATTCCTCCCGAGCTTATCCTGCCCATGTTATTAACCTTCTAAAGCCTAGCGATAACACGATAATTTGCAAATCAGATATTTCCAATATCAGCATTTGTTATCAATTTATTCTGCGCTAAGGCAACTGCCTGATAAGGTGTTAAAGTTATAAAACCCTTCGCATAAAGGAGTTGTACACCGTGCCTGGTTTGAAGATTACGCTTTTGCAGCAACCACTGGTGTGGATGGATGGCCCTGCCAACCTGCGTCATTTTGATCGTCAACTGGAAGGTATTACCGGGCGCGATGTGATCGTTCTACCGGAGATGTTTACCAGCGGCTTTGCCATGGAAGCGGCAGCTTCGTCGCTAGCACAAGATGACGTAGTGAACTGGATGACAGCTAAGGCGCAGCAGTGCAATGCGCTGATTGCAGGCAGTGTTGCATTACAAACGGAGTCTGGTTCGGTTAACCGCTTTTTGCTGGTTGAGCCGGGCGGCACGGTACATTTTTATGATAAGCGTCATCTGTTCCGCATGGCAGATGAGCATCTACATTATAAAGCGGGCAATGCGCGAGTGATTGTGGAATGGCGCGGCTGGCGTATTTTGCCGTTGGTGTGCTACGACTTACGTTTTCCGGTGTGGTCGCGCAATCTCAACGATTATGACCTCGCCATCTACGTTGCCAACTGGCCTGCTCCGCGCTCTCTGCACTGGCAGGCATTGCTGACGGCCCGCGCGATTGAGAATCAGGCGTATGTGGCGGGATGCAATCGCGTCGGCAGCGATGGCAACGGCTGCCATTATCGCGGTGACAGCCGGGTGATTAATCCACAAGGCGAGATTATCGCTACTGCCGACGCGCATCAGGCAACGCGCATTGATGCGGAGCTGTCGATGATGGCATTGCGGGAATATAGAGAAAAGTTTCCGGCATGGCAGGATGCGGATGAGTTTAGGTTGCGGTGAGTGGGGGTTGTGTTTAAGGCTGGGGGAGAGTCGGGGTAAGACTACGAAAGCCCGCTCTCCGCAAGGACTGACGCCAGATAGTTTCTGTCCATAGCTGCTTTTCGGGTAATGACTCCAACTTACTGATAGTGTTTTATGTTCAGATAATGCCCGATGACCTTGTCATGCAGCTCCACCGATTTTGAGAACGACAGTGACTTCCGTCCCAGCCTTGCCAGATGTTGTCTCAGATTCAGATTATGTCGCTCAATGCGCTGAGTGTAACGCTTGCTGATAACGTGCAGCTTTCCCTTCAGGCGTGATTCATACAGCGGCCAGCCATCCGTCATCCATACCACGACCTCAAAGGCCGACAGCAGGCTCAGAAGACGCTCCAGTGTGGCCAGAGTGCGTTCACCGAAGACGTGCGCCACAACCGTCCTCCGTATCCTGTCATACGCGTAAAACAGCCAGC
>NZ_MDGW01000106.1:0-7406 GCF_001712525.1 Shigella sp. FC1661 | reverse complement strand
TTTTTAATATTTCATTCTCCATTTCAATGCGTTGTAGCTTTTTCCTCAGCTTACGTATTTCGATTTGTTCTGGTGTTATCGGAGAGGCTTTTGGTGTTTTGCCCTGACGCTCATCACGCAGTTGTTTGACCCATCTTGTCATTGTGGAAAGGCCAACATCCATAGCTTTGGCGGCATCTGCCACCGTGTATTTCTGGTCAACAACCAGTTGAGCGGATTCGCGTTTAAACTCTGCGCTAAAATTTCTTTTTTTCATTGGAGCACCTGTGTTGTTCTGAGGTGAGCATATCACCTCTGTTCAGGTGGCCAAATTCAGTGTGCCACTTCATTTTTACGGGCACAGCCAAACTTTACCGTACCCTAATACGACAAAAGCCCAGACTTTGCAGCCTGGACTTTTCAATTCAAACAAGGGAGATAGCTCCCTTTTGGCATGAAGAAGTAAAATTATTCTTCTTCTGGCTCGTCGTCAACGTCCACTTCCGGAGCGATTTCATCGTCCCCTTCCGCGGCACTGCCGTCGATGGTATCGAGATCTTCCTCGTCAACCGGTTCAGCAACACGTTGCAGACCCACTACGTTTTCATCTTCCGCAGTACGGATGAGGATCACGCCCTGGGTGTTACGGCCCACGATGCTGATTTCTGAAACGCGAGTACGTACCAGCGTACCGGCATCGGTGATCATCATGATCTGGTCGCAGTCATCTACCTGTACCGCGCCAACAACTAAACCGTTACGTTCGGTAACCTTGATGGAGATAACCCCTTTCGTCGCACGCGACTTGGTTGGGTATTCCGCCACTGCGGTACGTTTACCGTAACCGTTTTGCGTTGCGGTGAGGATTGCGCCATCGCCACGAGGCACGATCAGAGAGACGACTTTATCGCCTTCACCTAAGCGAATACCGCGAACACCGGTGGTGTTGCAGCCCATCGCACGGACAGAAGACTCTTTAAAGCGCACCACTTTACCTTCAGCGGAGAACAGCATTACTTCGTCTTCGCCGCTGGTCAGGTCAACGCCGATCAGCTCATCGCCGTCAACCAGTTTGATCGCCACTTTACCGGCGGTACGCAGACGGTTGAACTCGGTGAGGACAGTTTTCTTCACGGTACCGTTAGCGGTCGCCATGAAGACTTTCACGCCTTCTTCAAACTCGGTCACTGGCAGGATCGCAGTGATACGTTCGTCCTGCTCCAGCGGCAGCAGGTTGACGATCGGACGACCGCGCGCGCCACGAGTGGCTTCCGGCAACTGATAAACTTTCATCGAATAGACGCGACCACGGCTGGAGAAGCACAGAATATGGTCGTGAGTGTTCGCCACCAGCAGTCGGTCGATAAAGTCTTCTTCTTTAATACGTGCGGCAGATTTACCTTTCCCGCCACGACGCTGCGCTTCGTATTCAGAAAGCGGCTGATACTTAACGTAGCCCTGGTGAGAGAGCGTCACTACCACATCTTCCTGAGTGATCAGATCTTCCAGGTTGATGTCTGCGCTGTTGGCGGTGATTTCAGTACGACGTTTGTCACCGAACTGTTCACGAACCAGCTCCAGCTCTTCACGGATCACTTCCATCAAACGATCGGCGCTACCAAGAATACGCAACAGTTCCGCGATCTGATCCAGCAGCTCTTTGTATTCGTCGAGCAGTTTTTCGTGCTCAAGGCCGGTCAGTTTCTGCAAACGCAGATCCAGAATCGCCTGAGCTTGCTGTTCGGTCAGGTAGTACAGACCATCACGCACGCCGAACTCTGGCTCCAGCCATTCCGGACGCGCAGCATCGTCGCCAGCACGTTCGAGCATCGCGCAACGTTGCCCAGCTGCCACGGATTAGCAACCAGCGCAGTTTTCGCTTCTGCAGGCGTCGGCGCATGACGGATCAGTTCGATGATCGGGTCGATGTTCGCCAGCGCCACGGCTAATGCTTCAAGGATATGAGCACGATCGCGAGCTTTACGCAGTTCGAAAATAGTACGACGGGTCACCACTTCACGGCGGTGACGAACAAACGCCGCGATGATGTCTTTCAGGTTCATGATCTTCGGCTGACCATGGTGCAATGCCACCATGTTGATACCGAAAGAAACCTGCAACTGGGTCTGGGAGTAGAGGTTGTTGAGCACAACTTCACCGACCGCATCGCGTTTCACTTCAATCACGATGCGCATACCGTCTTTGTCAGACTCGTCACGCAGCGCGCTGATGCCTTCCACGCGTTTTTCTTTTATCAGTTCCGCAATCTTCTCGATCAGGCGCGCTTTGTTTACCTGATACGGAATTTCGTGGACGATAATGGTTTCACGACCGGTTTTGGCGTCAACTTCCACTTCTGCGCGAGCGCGGATATACACCTTGCCGCGACCGGTACGGTAAGCTTCTTCAATACCGCGACGACCGTTAATGATTGCCGCCGTCGGGAAGTCCGGCCCCGGGATGTGTTCCATCAGCCCTTCAATGCTGATGTCTTCATCATCGATATACGCCAGACAACCGTTGATGACTTCCGTCAGGTTGTGCGGCGGGATGTTGGTTGCCATACCTACGGCGATACCGGAAGAACCGTTCACCAGCAGGTTAGGAATTTTGGTTGGCATGACGTCGGGAATTTTTTCCGTGCCGTCATAGTTATCAACGAAATCGACCGTCTCTTTTTCGAGATCGGCCATCAGTTCATGGGCAATTTTCGCCAGACGGATTTCCGTATAACGCATTGCCGCCGCAGAGTCGCCGTCGATGGAACCGAAGTTACCCTGACCGTCTACCAGCATGTAACGCAGCGAGAATGGCTGCGCCATACGGACGATCGTGTCATAAACCGCCAAGTCACCATGGGGATGGTATTTACCGATTACGTCACCAACGACACGGGCAGATTTTTTATAGGCTTTGTTCCAGTCATTGCCTAGTACGTTCATGGCGTAAAGTACGCGACGGTGTACCGGCTTCAGGCCATCTCGGACATCTGGCAGCGCACGGCCAACAATGACCGACATCGCATAATCCAGATAGGAGCTCTTCAGCTCTTCCTCAATGTTGACCGGTGTAATTTCTCTCGCAAGGTCGCTCATCTAACCGCTATCCCTCTACTGTATCCCGGATTCAAAGGTCGCAAATTATAACACAGCCGCGCAGTTTGAGGTAAACCTATACGCTTTATTCACATCCAATGCCTGATATACTCGTTTGTCTTGCCAATTACGGAGTAGAAGTGCCAATGAATGCCGAAAAATCGCCGGAAAACCATAACGTAGACCACGAAGAGATCGCTAAATTTGAAGCCGTCGCCTCCCGCTGGTGGGATCTTGAAGGTGAGTTCAAACCGTTGCACCGCATTAACCCGCTGCGTCTGGGCTATATTGCCGAGCGTGCTGGCGGTTTATTTGGCAAAAAGGTGCTCGATGTCGGTTGTGGCGGCGGCATTCTGGCCGAGAGTATGGCGCGCGAAGGCGCGACGGTGACCGGTCTGGATATGGGCTTTGAGCCATTGCAGGTGGCAAAACTGCACGCGCTGGAAAGCGGCATTCAGGTGGATTATGTGCAGGAAACCGTGGAAGAGCACGCGGCAAAACATGCCGGGCAGTATGATGTGGTGACCTGCATGGAGATGCTGGAGCACGTCCCCGATCCGCAGTCAGTGGTCAGAGCCTGTGCGCAACTGGTGAAACCAGGCGGCGATGTCTTTTTCTCGACGCTTAACCGCAACGGCAAGTCATGGCTGATGGCGGTGGTTGGCGCGGAATATATTTTGCGCATGGTGCCCAAAGGCACGCATGATGTGAAGAAGTTTATTAAACCGGCAGAACTGCTTGGCTGGGTAGATCAGACAAGCCTTAAAGAGCGACATATAACCGGGCTACATTACAACCCGCTCACTAATACTTTTAAACTCGGCCCCGGCGTGGATGTGAACTATATGCTGCACACGCAGAATAAGTGAGGTTGTTGTTTGGCCGAGCCAATGCCTGATGCGACGCTTGCCGCGTCTTATCAGGCCTACAAATGCTCCCCGTAGGCCGGATAAGGCGTTTACGCCGCATCCGGCAACCGTGCCGACTAGACAGTGATTACCATTTCACCGTCATCGACAAAAACCCTGCCGTCTGGGCAAAATCATCACTCCCTTTCTGCCACGCCACGCTGCCGCGCAGGGACACTCGCTGACTGATATTGCCCGTGACTCCCACTTTTATTTCACCCCGTCGCTTCACCGCATCGTCACTGATAGTGCTGCCATCTTCTTCAATTTCCGTCGCATGGGGATCGTGATAATAATTCAGATCTAATGTTGGTGTGACACCAACCGCGGTACGCCATTCGCTGTGTAAACCCAGCCGCGTCTGAATATCATCCCCCTGCGATTGTGACACGCGCGCATGGTTAGCGGCGGTAAAATCATCCTGCTGCACGTCCTGATAAATCACCTGCGCCTGCGGTTCAATCACCACACCACGCCCCGGTAACCACTGATACCCGGCTTCCAGCGAGGCGATAATCCCCGACGAATGGTAACGATCCACGCCATCTTCATGTTCGGAAACATCATTGTTAAACCACGCGTATTGCAGCCAGCTATCCAGCCAGGCCCCCTGCTTCTAATTACCGTGCTGATACCAGCTTGAGGTCAGCCCAACGGCATAACCGTGGTTCTGGTTATCGGCGCGAGTTCCGGTCATATTCGAGCGGCTGTCGCCCTGATTATCACTGTAGCCACCAACCGCCCCAAGCATCCACTCGCCATCCGTGCCCCAGCGCCCGCTAAACAAGCCGCCGCTAAGCTGCACCGTAGAAGTGTCTTCCTGCTGAGCCAGTTGCCCTGCCACCGTGTAATGATAACGTCCGCCGATAACACGTAAATTCAGCGTCTGACCATCGCCACCAGCGTGATCGCGTCGCTCCATCATAAACGCCTGATTTGCCGCCCGCAGGTTATTGAGATAACCGCCAACTTTGGCATTCAGCACCGGCTGGTAAGCGGGGATTGGATCGGGTGTTGGGTCAGGATCGGGTGTTGGGTCCGGGTCTGGATCAGGTGGCGATGGCGGCGTTACTTCTTGCGATCGCAGATACCAGTCGTTGTTATCTTCCACTAGCGTGTAGTCATACGCTCCCATGTTGACGTAGCCACTGCCAGCCAGACTGAACTGTGCATTGTTTTGAAACTGCGTGGGATCAGCTGCGAAATCAACCACTTTAATGCCTGTCGATATCGGCTCACCAATCCCTGTAATGGAGTTAACCACCACAGTTGTGTTGCCAGCAGTATTACCGTTCATCACCAATTGATCGCTTACCGAGTCATCGCCGTTTAATTCGCTGTCGAACAGTAGCGTACCGCCGCCGGTATAATCACCGTTTACCGTTAGCGTATCGCCAGCGACGCCATTTTGCAGGCTAACCGCACCGGACGTATTGGTCAGATCACCATTAACCGTCACGTCGGCAAGATAGGTCAGGCTGTCAGTTTCAAGGTTGGTATTAAGCTCACCTGTCAACGTCACGCCATCGGTAGCATTCACCAGCGTCCCATCGCCGTTAAACAATGAGGCATTAAGGGCGACGGAAGTATCCTGCCCGGTCAGACGCAAAACCGTACCATCGCTGATATCGATAGTGCCGCTGGAAGTAGCATCGATAGACTGAATATCCTGATCCGCGCCAGTAACGAACGTCGCCCCATCACCGACCCACAGTGACGAAGCATAAGGAAAGATATCCGCAACATCGCCTTTCAGGGTGCCTTCTTCGACACGTACTGCCGACTGCGTTGTACCGCTGGCGGTCAGCTCCAGCGTACCCGCCCCCGTTTTAGTAAATGTGCTACCCTCATCCTGATGCTGCCCGCTGCTGTCAGCCATCAGTGCGCCCCACTGCGTGTCTACCCCCGCATCAACTGCCACTTCACCGTCGGCGCGCATTTCAATATCACGCCCATGCTCAGTCGTCGTAGTGCGAGTATCGACATTGGCAGTAATCTCCATCACGCTTTCTTGTTGCTTATCGGTAAAGATAACCTGGCGGTTATAGTGGGTATCTCCAAGCTGCGAGTTGTCGCTCACCATCAGCGTACCGGAGGCGATTTGTGTTGTGCCCAAATAACTATTATTGTTTGCCAGACTTACCTGCCCGTCGCTCGCATCGACCACCACGTAGACGCCATCTTTCCCGTCGCCGCCGATATGCAAATTGTCGCCACCTGCAAGATCTACCACATCCTGACTGCCGATAACCGTTCCGCTGCTGCCACTGACTTCAAGGCCATCATTGTATGATGTGCCGCTCTGCCAGGTGGAGAAATCAGAGAGATCGAGCACACCGCCGTTTAACACGATCGACTGCGGATCGTCCTGGAGAGCGGCGAGATCTGCCGCGTCGCCTTCCAGCGAAAGCACCGCACCATCATCAACGACTATATCGCCGGTTAGCGCCATCGACTGCGCCCCCGACAGCACGTAGCTGCCGTTTTGCGCAATGGTGAGCTGACCAGCACCTTCGATGGTGCCAGCAAAACTACCTTGATTAACAGTAACATTGCCACCAGCATCGATATTTAAAGTGCCATTCTGAAAGCCCGTCAATGAGTGCACAAAGGTTTGTTGGGTGGAGCCAACGTTTAGCTCTGCCTGATTCTAGTACTTATCAATACTCCCTATCGTCAGACCGTAGCAGTCTTGCGGATCGTCCTGGCAATGCGTATCGCCGACATTCATCAGGGAGTTGCTGCGGCCCAGGGTAACTTCACCGTTTTCAATCTGCATCTCGCCAGTAAAGTCATTGTTATCTGCATTAAGTACCAGATCGCCGGAACCTGTTTTGGTGATCAACCCGGTACCAGCAATAGAGTCAACAGCTCCGTCATTCTCTGTATTGCCGATAACCAGCGTTTTTCCGTCGGCAATATCAAAGGTAACTTCACTTAAGCCGAGATACATAAAGCCACCCGCCGCAGTGGAAGGACCATCTCCATAGCCTGCTGCGCTGTTGTTCTCATCCACTAACACGCCGCCGTTCTGGCTGTAGCTGTCATCAACAGAAATATCAATAAGATAGGGAGCCGTCGCGCTATTGGTATATATCGCCCCGCCATAACCTTCGGCAGTGTTGGTAATGACTCCAACTTACTGATAGTGTTTTATGTTCAGATAATACCCGATGACCTTGTCATGCAGCTCCACCGATTTTGAGAACGACAGTGACTTCCGTCCCAGCCTTGCCAGATGTTGTCTCAGATTCAGATTATGTCGCTCAATGCGCTGAGTGTAACGCTTGCTGATAACGTGCAGCTTTCCCTTCAGGCGTGATTCATACAGCGGCCAGCCATCCGTCATCCATACCACGACCTCAAAGGCCGACAGCAGGCTCAGAAGACGCTCCAGTGTGGCCAGAGTGCGTTCACCGAAGAC
>NZ_MDGW01000105.1:0-7559 GCF_001712525.1 Shigella sp. FC1661 | reverse complement strand
TACCGGCATCCACGTTACAGACGGTCCCGGCAAAAGTGCCTGACCTGACCCCTATTAGCGGTTACCAGCGCCCCACCAGACCCGGTGACATCACCCCCCGGATCATGGACGACTGGGGGCAGTAATCATGCCGGGTCTGGCTGGCTAACACCCCATTATAAGGGGTACGAATAAAGTAACGGGGGCTAATCGGCAGGGAAGGCCGCCCAGGATAGCGGGCGGCAGAAGGAATCAGAATTTCCAGGTCAGATGGGCTGCAAGTTGCAGACCGTTATAATCATCGGTTGGGGTGTCGTACCACACTTTACCTGCCGTCAGCCCGAGATTAAGTTGCTCAGTCAGCGGTTGAATACGTTGCAGACTGACGCTCTTCATGCTGCCGTAGCGTGTTTCTGGCGTCCAGTCATAGGTGTAAGCGCCTGTTCCGCGGCTTAGCCATAGTTGCGTATAACCAGTGCCGCGCGGGTCATTCAGACGCACGGAAATCATATTGCTATAACTACCACCTGCATCGCTGGAGTCATAATGGGTATAGCGGTAGCTGGTGATCACCGGGCCAGTATAGAGTGATACGCCGCCTTGCCAGGCATCGACTTCGACATCATCGTAATATTTAGTGTAGCGATAACCGGTCGTGAAAAGCGTTTTTGGCAACAGGGCCAGGTTAATATCCTGACGAAAATCCTGGCGGGCAAAGACCGGCGTATTATCCGCAAAGGCAATACCCGTTCGGGTTGTCAGCCAGTTATTCCATTTATACCAGACCGCACCCTGACCGCGAGTGGCATTGAAATGTTCAGTTTCATAATCACGACGCCCCTGGGAAAGATTAAAAAGCAGCGTTGCGTTTTCAACTTTCGCCACCAGTTCAGCATACGCTAAATTACGGTTGCCATGATCGCCAGAATAATCGGTAAAATCGTAGCCCGCGGTAATGGACGTTAACCCGGCATAAGCGGGCAATGCGCTAAAAATGGCCGCCGCTAATAACGTCCGTTTTATCATTTTAATCTCCTGTACGGATAAGTTCTTGTCGGAGTGAATAAGTTCCGGTAGGTAAATTACGTTCTACAATCACGCGCGGGCCAAGTTGCGTGTTCGGGGAAATAATTCGCCCAGGCAAAATAATAACTTGTACGCCAAGGCGTGAACGCTGCCCGATATAACAACCTAATTTATCGCATCCGGTAGCGATAATTCCCTCTGGAGTTCGAACAGACACAGGCTGTTCATCCAGACGATGATTACTGGTACGTACTTGTGCGCCCAAATATGCCTGGTTTGCAACTACCGAGTCGGCAATAAAACATTGCGGACCAATCGTTGCTTCCGCTTCAATAACCGCATTTTTAATTTCGGTGGCAAAACCAATTTTTACACCATTGCTGATTATTGTGCCAGGACGAATAAACGCATAATTACCTATCAGGCAGTTTGCGCCAATCACTACCGGACCCTGAATAACGGCACCATGACAAATACGGGTATTCGCGCCGATAACAACTTCACCTGCAGTTTCATCAATAATTACCTGGTCTGCAATCTGAATATTTTTCTCTTTAACATTAAGCTTCAGATAGTTTTTCAGTTCCTGTGACAGAAGGTTGGGAATAAGTGGTTGACGCTTCCACCAGTGCGGAATAGCGGGTGGGTTTGTCGCGCTGAGGTTCGCGTCCAGTAAAAAAGGCAATAAGTCCATAAATAATCCAGATGGCATAAGCTAATAATACATACACAACGGAAAGCGGCGCTAAAGGCACCAACAACCAGCAACGATGAAACCAGGCGCTAAAAGCACCAATAACACAAACTACGCCGACCCAGATAAGCGGAAACATTGCCAACACCACACCATGCGGCCCGGTGGTGATGAATTCATTAAACCAGGTAGTGAGATAAATCCCAACGCCATAAATCACAACCAACAGCATAGGAAATATACTGAAGATACCGAAGCGGCTAAATAAAAGCCTTTTATGCAGGCGCATACAGACCGCGTAGCCCACAATCCAACGCCGCCAGCGACGCCACTCCTCACGCGGACTGTTGCATTCCTGTGGGTATACGATGCAGCGATTCGCCTGCCGAATACGGTAGCCGTTTGCCACTAATGTCCAGGTGAGATCAAGGTCTTCGACTTTAGTACGATCCGAGAAACCGAACTTACGCAATACATCAGTACGGAACATTCCGCAGGCACCGCTGATAATAAACGGTGCGCCGCCCAGGAGCTGCTGTAGCGTGCGCTTCATAACAATCATCGGCAACTTTACGGTCGCGCGGATGTGCGGTAACAGCCCCGCGCTCAATTTCTGCCAGCATATAGCCCATTCCGTCTTGATCGGGCGGAACATAGGTGTCGGCATCACTTAAAAAAACCTGGTCGCAGGTGGCATAATTGAGGCCATTCATCAGCGCACCACCTTTACCGGTATTTTTTTGCGTGACGGCAACAAAGCGGTCGCCCCATTTGCGTTTGACTTCCGCCATGACCGCTTCGGTATTGTCCGTGGAGCCGTCGTTAACGCAAATTACCCGGCAAAAATAAGGGTTACGCAGTAGATTATCCAGTGACTGCGCCAGACACGGGCCTTCGTTATACGCAGGTATAATGGCGTCAATACAGCCTTTCTTTTGACTGGGTTTACGTCTTAGCGTACTTAAAAACCATAGCAACATTGCTATGGACATACAGATAAATATCCAGGTTTTCATGCAATTTGCTCAAAGAATCATTTTATGAATTACAAAGCCTTCACCCAGATCGCTATTGACCTGTTGCCCGCGAAATTGTGCAACTGCACGCAGGCGATCATGACGCATATAATCACGTCGTTCCTGGCTTTTATGTTTTTTTAATGCAGCAAGTTTGACTGTGAAATATTCTTCTTTAACGGATTCAAAAACCTGAGGCATAAATGAAAGCCAGGTACTTGAGGTTTCGTAGCCGAGAATTTGTGGAATAGTGCGGCAGGCAACCATTGAAGCTTGATAAACAGCGAGATGATCCTGATGGCGGTCGGCATCATGCATGGTATATACCCGCATGATTTCAACATCAGAAGGAATTTGATTTTTAATGATGTCTTCCAGGGCGGAAATCATATCATTGAGCTGTAAATGAGCGCGGGTGTCAGCAAAATTAAGATGAATAGTTTGGTGGCACCCTAATATCTTTGGGGCGTTGCGCGATTCTTCATGGCGATCGATTATTCCATCTGTACCAGAGTTGCCGGTAGTCATCACCACTGCTGCGATATAAATTCCTTTTTGCGCAAGACGAGCAAGCGATGCGCCACAGCCTAATTCTATATCGTCAGGATGTGCGCCAATAGCAAGGATACCCTTTCTTTTATTTGCCGAAGAAAGGAGGGCTGAATCTAAAACCTTATCCACTTAATGACACTCCATTTTATTTATTATACTACAAGCACAACGATGCACTCAGAGACGTAATCTCTGGCGCAGCCAGATGTTAATTTATAAATGTTAAATGTTGCTAATAACTGAAAAGCAAGGGCTTTCAGACCCGGAGGTTCGACTGGGTAATGTTTTTATGCAATTCATATATTAAGTGTTTGTATGTTTGGTATGTATAGTTATTTTGTTTTATACATTGTATTTAGATGTGATTTAGTTTGTCAATTAATTGCATTTAAAAAATATGTTCTGTGAACAAGTATTGTTTATATACATTATGTGAATGTAATATGCGAGTGATTGAGAATGATACAGTGATATATAAAATGCGAATATAATGGTTTTATTATATGTATTGATATTGATAGAAACAATGAAGTAATAAATCTCGTAATGTGGTTGTTTATGCATCACTAAAATGAAGTGTAGTAATTTTCCCAATTGTTAGAACGGAGTAATTGCATATTTAATCTTTCCTTTGCCGTTTTTTTGCTAAGAATAAAATCATCTGTGCGATAACGACTAATTCTTTTAATGAATGTTTTTATTCCTGAATACTGCTCCCATAACAAGACTGGGGAGCAGACAATCATGGCAATTTCATCGCGTAACACACTTCTTGCCGCACTGGCATTCATCGCTTTTCAGGCACAGGCGGTGAACGTCACCGTGGCGTATCAAACCTCAGCCGAACCGGCGAAAGTGGCTCAGGCCGACAACACCTTTGCTAAAGAGAGCGGGGCGAGCGTGGACTGGCGTAAGTTTGACAGCGGAGCCAGCATCGTGCGGGCGCTGGCTTCTGGCGACGTGCAAATCGGCAACCTCGGTTCCAGCCCATTAGCGGTTGCAGCCAACCAACAGGTGCCGATTGAAGTCTTCTTGCTGGCGTCAAAACTGGGTAACTCCGAAGCGCTGGTGGTAAAGAAAACTATCAGCAAACCCGAAGATTTGATTGGCAAACGCATTGCCGTACCGTTTATCTCCACCACCCACTACAGCCTGCTGGCGGCGCTGAAACACTGGGGGATTAAACCAGGGCAAGTGGAGATTGTGAACCTGCAGCCGCCCGCGATTATCGCCGCATGGCAGCGGGGTGATATTGATGGTGCTTATGTCTGGGCACCGGCGGTTAACGCCCTGGAAAAAGACGGCAAGGTGTTGACCGATTCTGAACAGGTCGGCAGTGGGGTGCACCAACGCTGGACGTCTGGGTGGTGTGCAAAGATTTTGCCGAGAAACATCCTGAGGTAGTGAAAGCGTTCGCTAAAAGCGCCATCGATGCTCAGCAACCGTACATTGCTAACCCAGACGCGTGGCTGAAACAGCCGGAAAACATCAGCAAACTGGCGCGTTTAAGCGGCGTGCCGGAAGGTGACGTTCCGGGGCTGGTTAAGGGGAATACCTATCTGACGCCGCAGCAACAAACGGCAGAACTGACCGGACCGGTGAACAAAGTAATCATCGACACCGCGCAGTTTTTGAAAGAGCAGGGCAAGGTCCCGGCTGTAGCGAATGATTACAGCCAGTACGTTACCTCGCGCTTCGTGCAATAAAAGGAGGCGCAGATGCTGCAAATCTCTCATCTCTATGCCGATTATGGCGGCAAACCGGCACTGGAAGATATCAACCTGACGCTGGAAAGCGGCGAGCTACTGGTGGTGCTGGGGCCGTCCGGCTGCGGTAAAACCACGTTGCTGAATCTGATTGCCGGTTTTGTGCCTTATCAGCATGGCAGCATTCAACTGGCGGGTAAGCGTATTGAGGGACCGGGAGCAGAGCGCGGGGTGGTTTTTCAGAATGAAGGGCTGCTACCGTGGCGCAATGTACAGGACAACGTGGCGTTCGGCCTGCAATTGGCAGGTATAGAGAAAATACAGCGACTGGAAATCGCGCACCAGGTGCTGAAAAAAGTGGGGCTGGAAGGCGCAGAAAAACGCTATATCTGGCAGCTTTCCGGTGGTCAACGTCAGCGGGTGGGGATTGCCCGCGCGCTGGCGGCGAATCCCCAGCTGTTATTACTCGACGAACCGTTTGGTGCGCTGGACGCCTTCACCCGCGACCAGATGCAAACTCTGCTGCTGAAACTCTGGCAGGAGACGGGCAAGCAGGTGCTGTTGATTACCCACGATATAGAAGAAGCGGTGTTTATGGCGACTGAACTGGTTCTGCTTTCATCCGGCCCTGGCCGTGTGCTGGAGCGGCTGCCGCTCAACTTTGCTCGCCGCTTTGTTGCGGGAGAGTCGAGCCGCAGCATCAAGTCCGATCCACAATTCATCGCCATGCGCGAATATGTTTTAAGCCGCGTATTTGAGCAACGGGAGGCGTTCTCATGAGTGTGCTCATTAATGAAAAACTGCATTCGCGGCGGCTGAAATGGCGCTGGCCGCTCTCGCGTCAGGTGACTTTAAGCATTGGCACGTTAGCGGTTTTACTCACTGTATGGTGGACGGTGGCGGCGCTGCAACTGATTAGCCCGCTGTTTTTGCCGCCGCCGCAACAAGTACTGGCAAAACTGCTCACCATTGCCGGACCGCAGGGATTTATGGACGCCACGCTGTGGCAGCATCTGGCAGCCAGCCTGACGCGCATTGTGCTGGCGCTACTCGCGGCGGTGGTGATCGGTATTCCGGTCGGGATCGCCATGGGGCTAAGCCCGACGGTGCGCGGCATTCTGGATCCGGTAATCGAACTTTATCGTCCGGTGTCGCCGCTGGCTTATTTGCCGCTGATGGTGATCTGGTTTGGTATTGGTGAAACCTCGAAGATCTTACTGATCTATTTAGCGATTTTTGCACCGGTGGCGATGTCGGCGCTGGCGGGGGTGAAAAGCGCGCAGCAGGTTCGCATTCGTGCCGCCCAGTCGCTGGGTGCCAGCCGTGCGCAGGTGCTGTGGTTTGTCATTTTGCCCGGCGCGCTGCCGGAAATCCTCACCGGATTACGCATTGGTCTGGGTGTGGGCTGGTCTACGCTGGTAGCGGCGGAGCTGATTGCCGCGACGCGCGGTTTAGGATTTATGGTTCAGTCAGCGGGTGAATTTCTCGCGACTGACGTGGTGCTGGCGGGAATCGCGGTGATTGCGATTATCGCCTTTCTTTTAGAACTGGGTTTGCGCGCGTTACAGCGCCGTCTGACGCCCTGGCATGGAGAAGTACAATGAGTGAACGTCTGAGCATTACCCCGCTGGGGCCGTATATCGGCGCACAAATTTCGGGTGCCGACCTGACGCGCCCGTTAAGCGATAATCAGTTTGAACAGCTTTACCATGCGGTGCTGCGCCATCAGGTGGTGTTTCTGCGCGATCAAGCCATTACGCCGCAGCAGCAACGCGCGCTGGCCCAGCGTTTTGGCGAACTGCATATTCACCCTGTTTACCCTCATGCCGAAGGGGTTGACGAGATCATCGTGCTGGATACCCATAACGATAATCCGCCAGATAACGACAACTGGCATACCGATGTGACATTTATTGAAACGCCACCCGCAGGGGCGATTCTGGCAGCTAAAGAATTACCTTCGACCGGCGGTGATACGCTCTGGACCAGCGGTATTGCGGCCTATGAGGCGCTCTCTGTTCCCTTCCGCCAGCTGCTGAGCGGGCTGCGTGCGGAGCATGATTTCCGTAAATCGTTCCCGGAATACAAATACCGCAAAACCGAGGAGGAACATCAACGCTGGCGCGAGGCGGTCGCGAAAAATCCTCCGTTGCTACATCCGGTGGTGCGAACGCATCCGGTGAGCGGTAAACAGGCGCTGTTTGTGAATGAAGGCTTTACTACGCGAATTGTCGATGTCAGCGAGGGTAATGACTCCAACTTATTGATAGTGTTTTATGTTCAGATAATGCCCGATGACTTTGTCATGCAGCTCCACCGATTTTGAGAACGACAGCGACTTCCGTCCCAGCCGTGCCAGGTGCTGCCTCAGATTCAGGTTATGCCGCTCAATTCGCTGCGTATATCGCTTGCTGATTACGTGCAGCTTTCCCTTCAGGCGGGATTCATACAGTGGCCAGCCATCCGTCATCCATATCACCACGTCAAAGGGTGACAGCAAGCTCATAAGACGCCCCAGCGTCGCCATAGTGCGTTCACCGAATACGTGCGCAACAACCGTCTTCCGGAGCCTGTCATACGCGTAAA
>NZ_MDGW01000104.1:0-7620 GCF_001712525.1 Shigella sp. FC1661 | reverse complement strand
GCTGGCTGTTTTACGCGTATGACAGGATACGGAGGACGGTTGTGGCGCACGTCTTCGGTGAACGCACTCTGGCCACACTGGAGCGTCTTCTGAGCCTGCTGTCGGCCTTTGAGGTCGTGGTATGGATGACGGATGGCTGGCCGCTGTATGAATCACGCCTGAAGGGAAAGCTGCACGTTATCAGCAAGCGTTACACTCAGCGCATTGAGCGACATAATCTGAATCTGAGACAACATCTGGCAAGGCTGGGACGGAAGTCACTGTCGTTCTCAAAATCGGTGGAGCTGCATGACAAGGTCATCGGGCATTATCTGAACATAAAACACTATCAGTAAGTTGGAGTCATTACCTGGAATCCGTTATTGGTTAACTCAATGCGGGTTAGCTTATTAATATACAGACACGTCATAGTGATGAGCGTGTCTGTAGCTAGCTTGCGTTCAGTGGCGTTTGTGGATGGACCAGTGGCAGTTATGATGACTTACTAAAGCGGCATCGAGGCGTTATCATGAGAATACTCAATGAGACATCATTTCCTCGACCACTTCTTCGCTACTCAACTGATATGGATAATACGTTGGCCAGTTTTCCATTTCATTTAATAAAGATTGCTGTGAATCATTACCCATAAAAATGTGAAAATGAGATGATTTTCGTGGTGCAATTATATGATCGCTAAATTGTATATATTTAGGGGCTTTGCTTTCAGGATCTTTACATTCGAATAAGTAACGAACGCCTTTCTTGCCTGATTTATAGGTGAGTATTTTGTATCCATCGTAATCATATTTACAGGATGTTGTTTCATTATTTCTATGGAATTCAACAATGCCGTCCTCAATGCCAATCATCTCGATATCTGTTGCATAACCTTTGTGATAATAATCTTTAATTTCAGCAAATGTTTTAGTTTTATCTGCATCCGCTTTCTTCTGAAAGACGGGGTCAAGTTTGCCACTTTGCAGTAAAGGATAAACGGATTGCCAGACTCCATCCCAGTCACTGAGCGTTCGGTTTTGTACATTGGCATCATCAAAAACACCATTAGCAGCTTTTTGTTCGACCTCTGTTAAGGGTTTGCCGTGTGAGTGATGACCATGCGAAAAGGCAGGAGCGCTAACAATAAAGACACCTAACGCAACAGCCAGTTTGTGAAGACGAATCGCCAAAACAGTTTCCTCCAGAGTCATTGTATATGATGTGTAATGTTATATTGTAACATGTGGCAAAATGCAACAACTCTTAGGAGATGAGAGCATAGTTTTCTCAGGTGTACTTATCTATCTTATTGAAATAAAATGAATTATATTGATAATTTGAGGTTGATGACAAACGAAACATAATCTGATGTGATCTGCGTAGGCCGGATAGGGCGCTCGCGCCGCATCCGGCAGGGATAACGCGTACTTTGTCGGCAATATGAAGTTATACAGATAATTTGTTGTGAACCTGCTTGCGTAACCGGTTAAAAAGGGAACGCAACTTCTTATACCGTAAGGCTAAAAGTAGTACAGCCAGCCCAGCGTAGATGAGCGGCTGCGGTGAAATAATCTTCACTGACCACAGATAATGTATTGGGGCCAGGATCGCGACAAGATAGACGAAATTATGCAACTGTTGCCAGTGCTTGCCGAGTTTTCGCTGCATCGCCTGGGTTGAAGTAAACGCTAAAGCAAGCAAAATAACCCAGCTGATAATTCCTAACGTTAAATAAGGCCGGGTAATTAACTCCTTGCCTAATAACGCCAGATTATTCACGCCCAGCTCCAGCAATGCGTAACTGGTTAAATGCAGTGTCGCCCAGGCAAAGCACCATAAGCCTAACAGGCGGCGAGTGCGTATCAATAACGGCTGTTTTGCGTAGCGTGCCAGAGGTGTGATTAACAAGGTCGCCAGCAAAAATTTCAGTGCAGTGCGACCGGTAAAATGCTGAATATCTTTCACCGGATCGGCACCCAGTCCACCGTGATTGATCGCCCAGACCAGCCAGAGAAACGGCAACAATCCGGCAAGATGCAGGCTAACTTTCAGCCATGTCACCTGTTTTGCTGTCAGACGCATTCAGAAATTCTCCCGCAAATCCAGGCCACGATACAGCGATGCCACCTGGTCGGCGTAACCATTAAACAGTAGCGTTGGCTGGCGCTGAACATCGAGGATGCCGCCTGAACCAATAAATCGTTCGGTAGCCTGTGACCAGCGCGGGTGATCAACATGCGGATTAACGTTGGCGTAAAAACCGTATTCGTCAGGCGCTGCCAGATTCCAGGTGGTTGGCGGACGCTCGCGGGTCAGCTTAATACTGACTATCGATTTAATCCCTTTAAAGCCATATTTCCACGGCACAATCAGTCGTACCGGCGCGCCATTTTGTGGCGGTAACGCCTTGCCATAAACACCCACGGTCATCAGTGTGAGCGGATGCATTGCTTCGTCGAGACGCAATCCTTCGACATAAGGATATTTCAGCCCGCCGCCGATAAAGCGGTCCTGCTGGCCTGGCATTTGTTCCGGTGCATAAATTGTTTCGAAAGCGACATACTTCGCATTGCTGGTGGGTTCGGCAAGCGCCAGCAATTTGTGCAGCGGAAAACCAATCCACGGCACCACCATCGACCATGCCTCCACGCAGCGCATACGATAAATACGCTCTTCCAGCGGGAAGCGACGGGTTAAATCATCGTGATCGAGGGTCAATGGTTTTGCCACTTCGCCGCTGATTTTCAGTGTCCATGGATCGGTTTTCAGGCTACCAGCATTAGCGGCGGGATCGGCTTTATCCAGCCCGAATTCATAGAAGTTGTTATAACCGGAGACTTTATCTACTGGCGTCAGTGGCAGGTTATTTTGCCAGGCGGCAGGCTTGCTGAACTCCAGCGGTTTTCCGGCGGGGGCGGGCGGGCGATCGTTCCCTTTAAACCAGCTAAGCAGATCGGCATGCGCAGCGTGAGGCAAAGAAAGTGCAGCTGCACTGATGCCCAGTGCTTTTAACACCTGCCGACGCTTCATAAAGAATACCGACTCGGCCGTAACATCTGATTCTTTTAAAAATTGATTCTTTTTCATAAGCCATCACACTTTTTTGTCGTTAGCCAGCAAGAGCCGTTTACTGTTAATCTGTCAGGGAGTGTCCTCCCTAACAGTAGCAGAGATCTGCTTTTACATATTTATGCATTAACTGCCACGATAGGTTGAATACCCATATTGGCTAAGTAATAAAGGCACATGATAATGCTCGTTCACTTTATTAATATGAAATTCAACGGGGATCTCAGGGAAGAAACTTTCAAGATTTTGTTTCTTGAAATAGTCCCCGGTTTTAAATACGACACGGTAATCGCCCGTAGTTGCAGTTTGCTCGGGCCACAGTGCCTTAATTCGTCCATCCTTATCTGTTTTGGCGGTATTAAGTTGTAACCAGCCGTTGTCCGATTTCTTTTCAAGAGTGACTGTCACGTCGGCAGCGGGTTTTCCTATTTGCTGGTTCAAAATGTGCACGCTAAGAATGTTTTGTTGTGCGGCATAAACCAAAGAAGGTAATGAAAATGCTGCCGTTGCTACCGAGAGTACTAAATAACGCTTTAACATGTTTATATCCTTGTCATGTGAATGAGTTTTGAGGATAGCGAAAAAATGTCCAGGGTAACCTTACAGCAGCATTACAATTTTGTAATGAACCAGGCTGTTTCTATAACATATGATTTATGGCATATTATTTTCATGAAGATTTTACTTATTGAAGATAATCAAAGGACCCAGGAATGGGTAACACAAGGGCTTTCCGAAGCGGGTTATGTCATTGATGCCGTTTCTGATGGCAGAGATGGGCTTTATCTTGCGCTGAAGGATGATTATGCATTGATCATTCTGGATATTATGCTTCCGGGTATGGATGGCTGGCAGATCTTACAAACGTTAAGAACAGCAAAGCAAACCCCTGTTATTTGCCTTACTGCAAGGGATTCTGTCGATGACAGAGTCAGAGGGCTGGACAGTGGAGCAAATGATTATCTGGTAAAACCTTTTTCATTTTCTGAGTTGCTGGCAAGGGTTCGGGCACAATTAAGGCAACATCACGCTTTGAATTCAACATTAGAAATCAGTGGCTTAAGAATGGACTCTGTAAGTCAAAGTGTGAGCAGGGACAATATCAGTATTACACTGACGCGCAAGGAGTTTCAGTTACTTTGGCTACTGGCCTCCAGAGCTGGCGAAATTATACCCAGAACGGTTATTGCGAGTGAAATTTGGGGAATCAACTTTGATAGTGATACCAATACGGTGGATGTCGCCATTCGCAGGCTCCGCGCAAAAGTTGATGATCCTTTTCCTGAAAAGCTAATCGCCACAATACGGGGGATGGGCTATTCATTCGTAGCGGTAAAAAAATAATGAAAAGATTGTCTATAACCGTCCGTTTAACCTTGCTTTTTATATTGCTGCTGTCTGTTGCTGGCGCTGGAATTGTATGGACTCTCTATAATGGCCTGGCAAGTGAGTTGAAATGGCGCGATGATACAACACTCATTAACCGGACAGCGCAGATCAAGCAGTTGTTAATTGATGGGGTAAATCCAGATACGTTACCTGTGTACTTTAACCGGATGATGGATGTTAGTCAGGATATCTTGATCATTCATGGTGATGGTATCAATAAAATTGTTAACCGGACAAATGTCAGTGATGGCATGTTAAATAACATACCTGCTAGTGAGACAATCAGCGCAGCTGGCATTTACAGAAGCATTATTAATGACACTGAGATTGATGCTTTACGAATTAATATTGATGAAGTTTCGCCATCATTAACGGTTACTGTGGCTAAATTGGCTTCAGCCAGACATAACATGCTTGAACAGTATAAAATTAATAGCATTATAATTTGCATTGTCGCCATTGTACTTTGCTCAGTATTAAGTCCGCTGTTAATCAGAACGGGATTACGAGAGATCAAAAAGTTGAGTGGTGTAACGGAAGCGCTGAATTATAACGATAGCCGGGAGCCTGTTGAGGTTAGCGTATTACCGAGAGAACTAAAACCTCTTGGGCAGGCGTTGAATAAAATGCATCAAGCCTTAGTCAAAGATTTTGAACGCCTAAGTCAATTTGCTGACGATCTCGCTCATGAACTTAGAACGCCCATTAATGCATTACTGGGTCAGAATCAGGTTACGCTCAGTCAAACCAGAAGTATCGCTGAATATCAAAAAACAATTGCCGGTAACATTGAAGAGCTGGAAAATATTTCGCGGTTAACAGAGAACATACTGTTTCTTGCCCGGGCAGATAAAAACAATGTTTTGGTGAAACTGGACTCGCTTTCTCTCAATAAGGAAGTCGAAAATTTGTTGGATTATCTTGAATACCTTTCAGACGAGAAAGAGATTTGCTTTAAGGTCGAGTGCAATCAGCAAATCTTTGCGGATAAAATTTTACTGCAACGAATGTTATCGAATCTTATTGTTAATGCCATTAGATATTCACCAGAAAAATCGCGTATTCATATAACCAGTTTTCTTGATACCAACGGCTATCTTAATATTGATGTCGCCAGTCCTGGAACGAAAATTCATGAGCCTGAAAAACTCTTCCGTAGATTTTGGCGGGGAGATAATTCGCGTCATTCCGTAGGTCAGGGACTTGGTCTTTCTTTAGTCAAAGCGATTGCCGAATTACATGGAGGAAGTGCTACGTATCACTATCTCAATAAACATAATGTGTTCCGGATTATGTTACCGCAAAGAAATTAACATAGGGCTTCAGTACGCCATAAATCAACCATGAAAAAACGCAGCCACGTCGTGAGTATTAACGTGGCTGCGATTGATTATGCGCTTACATTCATACGTAACAGGGATTAACCCGCATAAGCTGCCAGCATTTCCTGCGCCGCCAGTTTACCCAACGCATTCGCTGCGAAAGGACTGTCGCCGGTGAGAACTTTACGGTCCTTATGTACTCGCCCGGTGATGTCGTCATTAATAATGTTCATGCCCATTTTCTTCAGCTCTTCGCCGAAGTACCAGGTGAGATGACCCGGCATATAGCCTATCTCTGGCGTTTGTTTGTCTGCGGCGTCTGGGAATGCGCAAATGGAATAACCATTCAGTGGGTTATCGCCGTGGCGAAGCGCCAGAAAAGCCGCCGGGCCGTGGCAAAGGGAGATAACAAAACGGTCATTTTTGATTGCCCACTGTAAAGCGGCAGCTACGTCCTGGCTTTCAGGTAAACCAATAAGTGCGCCATGACCACCAGGAACAAAGATTGCTGCATATTCGCTATCAGCGTTGAGGCTGGCGACAACATCCGCGAGTTTCTTCGGATTGCGGAACAACGATTTATGCTGCTCAAAGAATGGCATTACTTTTTCATCTTTGTGCGGCATAGCCCAGTATTCAAACTTGGTCATCAGACCGGAAATGGTCGCCACTTCGAATTCGAAACCTGCAGCATGGAGATGATACAACGGCAGCAACGTTTCAATCGGATGGTTACCGGTCGAGAACAGTTTTCCGTTATCGGTTGGCAAATAACGTTCGTCCGCGGCGATCACCAGAATTTTATGCTTACCGCGATACGGTTTTGGATAGTCCACGCCATCAAGATCAGAGACGGGACTGGTATATTGGCTAAGCGAATATTCTGAAGGGAAGAACGCATTATCTTCAGCAATATCGACCTGCGGATTTTTACTTGTTTGAACAGTCATAGTGTATTCCTTATTGTTGCTTAGTTAGGGTAGTCACTATATTTGCGACTGAGCTGGTCGCTATTTTTAACTAGGCTGGAAAATTGAGTCAATATATCGAAAGCGGTAGTCGGCGGGTGTAAGTATGTAATGATGATGCTGCACTGGTGTTGAATATTATTCACGCCAAATTTTCCTTATTGAGCAACGTCGTCGCAAGTGGCCTCAATGATTTTAGACCATTATCAGAGATGCGGGGCGGTGGGGAGAGATTTAGTGATGTGGAATATTGTGGTGCTGATGAATATTTATATCGCGGATTGGTAGAGAAAAAGCTTATTTCATGCACTATTTTTGCAAAGATTTCTATTTGGGAAGCGTGTTTGTTACGGGGTAATTCATCAGAATGTGCATTTGGGGTGTTGGCTGGAAGAGTCGCTGGTAGATGTTATTGTGGCAGGAGGGGCAGGGTAAGGTGCTGTATCGATATGCTTTGGCAATTGCGTGTGCCGCAGATGGAGATGAAATGCCAATAAAAAAGCCTGAGTTCGATGAGGGACGAACTCAGGTAATGACTCCAACTTACTGATAGTGTTTTATGTTCAGATAATGCCCGATGACCTTGTCATGCAGCTCCACCGATTTTGAGAACGACAGTGACTTCCGTCCCAGCCTTGCCAGATGTTGTCTCAGATTCAGATTATGTCGCTCAATGCGCTGAGTGTAACGCTTGCTGATAACGTGCAGCTTTCCCTTCAGGCGTGATTCATACAGCGGCCAGCCATCCGTCATCCATACCACGACCTCAAAGGCCGACAGCAGGCTCAGAAGACGCTCCAGTGTGGCCAGAGTGCGTTCACCGAAGACGTGCGCCACAACCGTCCTCCGTATCCTGTCATACGCGTAAAACAGCCAGCGCTGACGTGATTTAG
>NZ_MDGW01000103.1:0-7709 GCF_001712525.1 Shigella sp. FC1661 | reverse complement strand
GTATGCCTCATACTTACGCCCCTGCCAGGTGACCGGCTCCCCTTTTTCATTCAGCTCATTACAGAAAAAATACCGCTCACCACCCTGCACCGTCAGGTCAATTTCCCAGAGTACCACCCGCGGTGACTGCTCTGATTTAACCGACTCGCTCAGACTTTCTTCGTGAATATCCTGCATCAGTTCACCACCTGCTCAATCGTACAACTGAAATCACTGTACCTGGCGTTATCTGTGACGCTCCACTCCCGGCATACCACCCTCACCGTCCGGTTATGTTTCGGCGGTCGCCACAAAAAGGCACGGTAACCACCATGCCACGATAAAAACTCTTCCAGCCATCGCCGGGTCGCCTCATCCGTCACCCGGAACACCGCCTGAAACGTCTTCAGTCGGGCATTAAGTCCCGTCGGGCGGCGCTGTTCATAACCGTCACCAAACCGTACCCTCGCCACCGACGGTTTCTCACTCACCTGCATCCCTTCACGCGGGACCAGATGCAGCGTTTTTATCTCAGCCACTCAGCATTCCTCCGTCACGTCGCATGGACAGCATCACCGCCTGCACCCGCTGGTCAATCAGTTGCACAAGGCTGCCCGCAGCTTCCGGCCCTATCTGGCCATTAGTCCCGTCATTCTGAATGGCGATATGGTAGACCGGGGAATACACCAGACCTGCACTGCCGTTCATACTGCCCACCGCTCGCACACCCAGCGAGCCATCCGCCGCCCGGGTCAGGGGCATAATGGCTTCAGGACCGGCCTCCCCCATCAGTCCCGCCCCTTTTGCAAAGGCAAAGTACGTGGGCGTATCCACAATACTGTTGCTGTACGCACTCAGGTTTGCCGAGGTATACACACCGCCTTTTGCATTGGCCACCGCACCGCCCAGCCAGCTACCAATACTGCCGATAAATCCTCCCGCTCCGGACATACTGTTTGCCGCCGTCTTGATCCCGTTGACAATCGCGGCATTCATAAGAACTTTTGATATTTCCTGCAGCACTGATGAGGCCCAGCTGCGCCATTCCACTTTATTTCCGTTCAGCATCTCCGTGATGTTATTCACCATCCCTGAGATACCCTCCGTCGCAAGCTGTACTGCCTGTGAGGCGTAATCGGACGCATTATCCACCCAGTTACTGAATCCCTCCTGCAGCCCTTTCTGCCAGTCCGCACGCTGCACATCCGATTCGGCATAAAAGGCTTCCTGCTCTTTCAGACGTTCACTCAGATACTGCGCGTTCTGTGCCAGAGCCTGTCTGTAAAAATCCTCACTGATATCCCCGGTCTGATACTGAGACTGAAGGTCCGCATCCTTCTGGCGGAAACTGTCGCGGATCTGCTGCAACTCCCGCATGCGTTCACGGAGCCGCTCTCCCTGCCCGTACCCCAGCAGTTCCGCTTCATTTGATGCACGCGCAGCCACATTATCATTCTTCAGGGTCTCTTCCCGGGACCGCAACTGCTCCCGGATTTTTTGCTGGTCAATCAGGGCCGCATTGCGCAGCAGTTCCTGCTTCTGCATCTCCGTCAGGGTTTTCAGTTCGCCCTGCGCAGTCTGGTATTTCAGCTTCGCCAGCTCTGTATTCTGCCCCGCCAGTGCCAGTTGCTCTTTCTGCTGCTTCAGCAGCCGGGAAAAACTGTCTTCCGCTTTTTCCGTCTCTGATTTTCCACCCCGGGATTTGGGTTTATTCGCCTCGTTATTGCGCCAGGCTTCCAGGGCATTACTGATATAACGTTGTCTCGCCTCCTGATACGGATCACCCACAAAACCGAGGTCATCCGCCGCATACCCCAGTCGGACACGCTCTGTTTTTGTCAGGGCACTCTGCTGTTTATCATCCAGAGTGGCCTGTGGCAGCCGTAACGGCACATTCACCAGTCCCTGCCGCTGCTGAAGCAGTTCATTACCCAGCCCCAGCAGACGGTTGAATTCCGTATGCTGACCGTTCATAACCAGCATGGACTGGTACACCTTATTCTGCTCTGCCGCCTGCTGACGAATTAACGCCACACGACGGTCGTCCAGCCCGGGTTCGCCAGAACATACTGATATTCTGCGATTTTTTCCTGCAGGGATTTCACCCGACTAGCCTGTTCATCAATCAGCCGGTTCTGCTCTGTCAGCGCCGCCCGTGTTCGTCCTTCATTATCTGAGGCTTCAGGCAAAGACATTGACGGCGTTTTATGCGCGATTTCATCTATCGTCAGTGCATACTGGCGCGCAGACTCCCAGGCCTGCTCCTGATTCTGGTACAGCGTGTACCATGCTGCAGCCCCCAGCATCACCAGTCCGGGTACGCCACCAACCAGCCCCAGCGCACCGCTCATCAGACGTGAGCCCACCGCCGTTGTACTGTTCAGCGCATTCTGGGCGGCGCTTCTGGCAGCAATATTTCTGTTCAGGCGTTCCTGTGTGGCCGCCAGACGGGCCTCTGCAGCAATCTGCATCTCCGTCCCGCGGGCTGCCGCCACGGCCTGCTGAGCACGGTACACGGCTGCCCTTGCCCGCGCCGTGGCAATCTGCGTTCCCCTGAACTGTGCTTCCGCCAGTGCAACTTCATTACGTGCAGCCGTCACAAGTCCTGCCGTGGCAGACATCGCTCCGGAGGCCATATTGCCAAAGTACCGGGCAACCCCGACGGCAACCAGCGCCCCCACAGCTGTTGCCACATTATCAATCTGTCCGGCAACACCGTTCAGCACGCCGGAGAGCGTTTTTGTCACCCCGCAGGCCTCATTCACTTCGCCCACCCAGGCCATAAAGGCGTTTTCCACCTTCGTGATACTACCGGAAACCGTTTCCGGCATGGCCGCATATTCATCACGTAATATCCCCAGCTGGCTGATTAACGCAGGGACCACTTTATCCGCTGTCAGTTTTCCGTCATCCGCCATTGCCTTCAGATCTTTACGGGCCACACCCATCCCCGCAGCAAGCGCGCGGATCACCCGGTCGCCATTTTCGTTAACAGCATTAAATTCTTCGCCACGCAGTACACCCTGTGCCAGTGCCTGGCTGAACTGGGTGATCACCGAACCGGATTCCGCAACTCCAGCCCCTGACAGTTTCAGTCCTGTCGAAATGGCCTCCGTCACCTTCAGCACATCATCAGCACTGTAACCATATTCACGCATCGAGGCAGCCGAACGGGCAAACAGGGCCGCATTATCCGAAAACGCGGTACCTGTTCGCTGACTGATATCCATCAGCACTTTCTGTGATGACGAGAATTCATCCGATGACTGAGATGCCTGTTTCAGACGGGCATTCACGGAACCCCACTCATCGGCCAGCGAAATCAGGTGTCCGGTGGCAAAGGCACCGGCAAATGCGCCAGCCATTCCGACAGCAGAACCGCGAATTTCCGTCAACTGACTGTTCAGTTCTGCAAGGGCGCGGCGCTGTTCCCGTGCGGCAGCAGCGGCATGACGTCCGCCATTCTGTAGGGTCCGGTAATATTCACTGCCCATACGGGACGCCCGCTGGATCTCCGACTGGAATGACTGTGAATTTGCCGAAATTTTGAGTGTCGTTACGGGGAAGTCATCTTCATAGGGATCTTCGGTCAGTTAGTATTACCGACATCCATTCACCAACTTACCGGAGATAATCGATGTCAAAACCCCGATGGACCATTGAACAGAAAAGGCAGCACGTTGCTGCCTGGCGCGCCAGTGGTCTTACACGTCAGCAATACTGTGAACTCAACGATATTCCCTTCACATCACTTCGCGAATGGCCGCAGGATGTCGCAAAAGCTGAACGCCGGGCAAATGAACCGACCGTTCTTCCCGTTCATATTGCGCCACCACTGCATGCTGATGTACCACAGCCCGTCACGAATGAGCCAGTCACGCTCTTCCTTCCCGGTGGAGTACGGATGTGCTGTCAGCCGTCACAACTTACCGATGTCTTCAGGGCACTCAAATATGCTCAGTCCTGATAATGTCTTCATCGCAATTAAACCTGTTGACATGCGCCGGGGCATCGACTCACTGACGCAGTATATACAGGATGAACTCCGGTCGACATGGCATGAGGGAGCCGCCTTCGTCTTTGTTAACAAAGCCCGTTCGCGTATCAAAGTTCTCCGGTGGGATAAACACGGGGTGTGGTTGTGTACCCGCCGTCTGCACAAAGGCAGCTTCCGCTGGCCACGTGCAAATGACGCTGCCTGGCACCTCACTCCCGACGAGTTTAACTGGCTGATTGCCGGTGTTGACTGGCAGCAGGTTAAGGGACATGACCTGACGAAATGGGTCTGGCTGAATGAACCTGAACTGCGCCCTGAAAACACGCAAAATACACTGCTAACTCAGTGAAAAATAATGAATATCCGTATCTGGAGTGGTATACTCCCCTGTATGGATATCTCCGCTCTCAACACCACGAATGACATCGAAAAACTGCGTGCTATGGCACTTGCCATGGTACAAGAAGTCATGTCGGAGAATGCCGAAAAAGAGCGGGAATTACTGGAGAAAAGCCGGCGCATCCAGCTTCTGGAAGAAATGCTGAAACTGGTTCGTCAACAGCGCTTCGGAAAAAAATGTGAAACGCTGGCTGGTATGCAACGCTCCCTATTCGAAGAGGATGTTGATGCCGATATCGCCGCGCTTACCGCACATCTGGATAAACTGCTCCCGCAATCCCCTGAAGAAGATGAAAAAGCGTCCCGTTCACGCCCGATACGCAAACCCTTACCGGTTCATCTTCCACGGGTGGAAAAAATTATCCAGCCGGACACTGACCATTGCCCTGAATGTGACGAGCCGCTGCACTATATCCGCGATGCGGTGAGTGAAAAGCTGGAGTATATTCCCGCTCACTTTGTGGTGAACCGTTATGTCCGTCCGCAATACAGTTGTCCCTGTTGCCAGAAGGTGTTCAGCGGTGAAATGCCGGCACATATCCTCCCGAAAAGTGCCGTTGAGCCATCAGTCATCGCACAGGTGATCATCAATAAATACGGTGACCACCTGCCTCTGTATCGCCAGCAACAGGTCTTTGCCCGTTCAGATGTCGGGCTGCCCGTCAGTTCGATGGCTGACATGGTTGGCGCGGCGGGTGCCGCATTATCTCCCCTGGCGGCGTTACTCCATCGCGAGTTGATAAACCGTCCGGTGGTGCATGCAGATGAGACTACCCTGAAGATCCTGAACACGAAGAAAGGCGGTAAATCCTGCTCCGGTTATCTGTGGGCATACGTCAGTGGAGAAAGGACGGGACCGTCAGTTGTGTGCTTCGACTGCCGGACCGGACGTAGCCATGAGTATCCTGAAAACTGGCTTCAGGGCTGGGGCGGGACGCTGGTTGTCGACGGACATAAAGCTTACCGGACTCTGGCAAACAAAGTGCCGGAGATCACGCTGGCCGGATGCTGGGCCCATGCCCGCAGGGGCTTCGCCGACCTGTATAAAATCAGTAAAGATCCACGGGCTGCCATAGCCGTGAAGAAAATCGCGGGGTTGTACCGTCTTGAGAAGAAGATCAGTAGCCGCCCCGTGGAAAAAATCCGCCAGTGGCGACAGCGTTATGCCCGTCCGATACTGGAAGAACTGTGGTCATGGCTTGAAGAGCAGGAACCGCAATGTTCTCCGGGAAAGGCATTACACAAAGCCATTGCCTATGCGCTGTCTCATCGCGTGGAACTGAGCCGCTTCCTGGAAGATGGTGCGGTGCCGCTGGATAATAATGTGTGTGAACGGGCCATCAAAAACGTGGTTCTGGGCAGAAAATCGTGGCTGTTCGCCGGTTCGCAGATGGCGGGAGAACGCGCCGCGCAAATAATGAGCTTGCTGGAAACCGCGAAACGCAACGGTCTGGAGCCGCATGCCTGGTTGACAGACGTCCTGATGCGTCTGCCGGAGTGGCCGGAGGAGCGACTGGCAGAGTTGCTGCCTCTTGAGGGATTTACCTTCTCCGGGTGAGTGATACCTGCCGTCAGGTGTTCGTGCACCGGGCCATAACCTGCAGTCGGGAGTTGAACTCCTGACGGCAGGAAATGAGCCAGACCAGCAACCACGCGGGCTGACAGCGAATAAGAACCTGAATCAGCCCGGAGTCATTCCCGGGTCAGTACATCATCACCTGCAATTAATCCCCGAGTCAGTACTTCGCGGCCTGACGCGATCACGCTACTCAGTACTTCAGAGCCCGCCTCCGGTACCTGCCTGGCGATCGCCTCTGTGCAACAAAATAAATCAACCGTTATCAAACCACGAGCGTTCGTATGCGCCGCCGATGACGCGCGCCTGAAAAATGCGTCAATATGAGTTCCCCGGAAGCTTACAATTTTGATAATCAGTTCACGTAACGTCGCCATTCACCTTTCTCCGGGCGTAAAAAAACCGCCTCAGCGGTTCTCATCATTCATGACTGTGCTGCAAAGCTCAGCGCGTCTTCCAGCGCCGCAAACGGATCCACCTCCGGCTTATCCTCATCCTCGCCCCAGCAGAGCATGACGTCCTTCAGTGCAACATTCATCCCCTGTGCCCCGAAAACCGCTTTCACGATCTGTGCATTACGGATATCCCCGCGCTCATCACCCAGCGGGGATATCCTGTCGAACTCCATCCACATCATCGCCTCGCTCGCACTCAGGCTGTGGCGCAGTTCGGATAAGGTGCGCCCCAGACGGAGCGCAAGTCGCATCAGAAAGCGAATTTCCGGGCGGGCTACTTTTTTCTGGCCGACTCTGCATCAGCGATCAGTTCCAGTGCCTGACGCAGCAACCGGGCATGTACCGGACCATAGACGGCCAGCACCTGCTCACGGTCGTCCGGAGTGAACACCCGCTGCAGGTCCGTATCACACAGGACATCGCAGAACAGCGTCACATCCGCTTCCAGGTTACGGCGGGTTTTCGCCACCACCGACAGGGTATCGTCATCCTCTCCATCACCATTGAGCACTTCCTGCCACAGATACCAGGCCTCTGCCGAAGGCTCCCGCAGCACCACGCTGACATTCCCCCATTCCGGCACCTTCACCGTTTTATGACGAAACCCTGACAGTCTGGCCAGCGCCAGCGTTTTCAGATCCTTTTTCATGATGACCCATCCCCTTATCCGGCAGCTGCGCTCACTGTCACGGTGCATTCAACAGACGTCACACTCTGTGCTTTCTCTGCCGAATCGGTCACCACGCAGGTATATTTCCCCGCATCAGCGGACTGCGCACCTGGCTTACTGAAGGTGTCTGTCGTCTGCCCGTCAACCGGCTGACCATCCTTCTTCCAGGCGTATTTATACGGCGGCATTCCCCCGTTGGCACTGACTGACATTGTCAGCAGCGCACCGGTATTCACGGTAAGTGTCTTATCCAGATTTTTCACAAACGCCAGCGGTACCACAAAGGACACCGGTTTGCCTTTCAGACGCAGTGAGAACGTTGCAGCCACCACACCGTTGGTACCGGATGACCAGGTGTGCTGACGCACTTCCGCCAGGAATTTAGGTAATGACTCCAACTTACTGATAGTGTTTTATGTTCAGATAATGCCCGATGACCTTGTCATGCAGCTCCACCGATTTTGAGAACGACAGTGACTTCCGTCCCAGCCTTGCCAGATGTTGTCTCAGATTCAGATTATGTCGCTCAATGCGCTGAGTGTAACGCTTGCTGATAACGTGCAGCTTTCCCTTCAGGCGTGATTCATACAGCGGCCAGCCATCCGTCATCCATACCACGACCTCAAAGGCCGA
>NZ_MDGW01000102.1:0-7749 GCF_001712525.1 Shigella sp. FC1661 | reverse complement strand
ACGGCTGGGACGGAAGTCGCTGTCGTTCTCAAAATCGGTGGAGCTGCATGACAAAGTCATCGGGCATTATCTGAACATAAAACACTATCAATAAGTTGGGTCATTACCATGACGGTATTGATGCCGATTTTCAGCGTACGGGCAGTATCGCGAACTCCGGCACCGTTGAAGCCATTTCAGTGATTTGGTTTTTAACTCCCGGTTTACGGGCCTCGTAACAGTAAGTGAGCTGAAACACCCGGTGACAGTCACGGCAACGGAATCGATCATGTCCTTTTGGGTTCTGCCCGTGACGGTAAACCTGAACGGACTGGCAACGGGGGCAATGAAAGTTAACTGTGACCATGAAAGAACCTTAAAAGCGGGTATTATAACCCCTAATTCAACTAATTGGAGGCATTGTCATTTTTAATCTATGGATACACTTAAAAATCCTCTCACCTTACGTTAAAAACCTTCTCATGTTTAGAGTTTTTTATTATGTTTATCATAATGATATGACGATCTGAGTTTTTAAAATCAAGAAGAAAAGATAAGTTTTTTAAATGCACAGTGCCTGTGGATAACTTTGCGTAAATCCGGAGGACAGATCACTCTGAAGCAAGACAACAGCATCTGAAAACAATATGCTCACGTTTCAACCACAGGGCGTAAGTGATCCTACCCACGTAATATGGACACAGGCCTAAGCGAGGTTCTGGTTTTCAAATTGTTCCGGACTGAGGCCGCCACACCAACTGTGCCGTCGCCAGCGATTGTAATCACATTCGATATAATTAAACACTGTTGCCCGCATTATTTCCCGGCTGATAAAGTGTTCTCCGTGGAGACATTCCACTTTCAGCGAATGAAAGAAGCTTTCCACGCAGGCATTATCGTAGCAGCAGCCCTTTGCGCTCATACTGCCACGCAGATTATGCCACTTCAGCAGCGCCTGATAATCTGCTGAACAGTACTGACTTCCTCGGTCCGAGTGAACGATAACGTTCCGGGGTCTCTTACGCCGCCACAGCGCCATCTGCAGGGCATCGCAGGCCAGTTGCGCCGTCAGGCGTGGTGACATGGACCAGCCAATAACGGCACGTGACCACAGGTCAATGACCACAGCCAGATACAGCCAGCCTTCATCTGTACGTAAGTACGTGATGTCTCCCGCCCACTTCTGGTTCGGACCACTGGCGTAAAAATCCTGCTCCAGCAGATTTTCTGACACAGGCAGGCCATGTGCGCGGTAACTGACCGTATTGCTGGGTAAGATCAATTTGCTCACTGGTATTTACTACGTGCATCGAATGAGTGATCAAGAGCCGTATGACGCGAGAGTGTCACGTACGGTTCCGTGAGCAGCCGGAGAGTGAAACTCTCTCCGGCTGACTCGACTCGCAGGTTCCGACAGCGGTGACGAACATGCAGCGGTGTTGTTCTCGCTGATCGGCACATGCCGTCTGAACAATGTGGAGCCAGAAAAATGGCTGCGTTACGTTATTGAACATATCCAGGACTGACCGGCAAACCGGGTACGCGATCTGTTGCCTTGGAAAGTTGATCTGACTTCTCAGTAAATATCAATATGATTCTGACGAGCCGCTTACCTTTGAGCAGAGAAAGGGGAGAGGGATCCCACATCCATGAGCTAGGAAAATACAAAAACTGGCTATACAACAATTCAATATATTAGGACTTACTTGCGAGGAGAAATATAGCACCGCTCAGGCAATTCCTGGGTATTTACTTTTCTTAGTTTCTTTACTCGGGATGTTCTGTCATCAGAAAGGCGATTCTAAATTTGTAATATAGTCACTCATATTCCCACGTAATTTCTTTAGATCAATATATTGCACATTTTTCTCAAAAAACTGATCGGAAATAAGATTTGCAACATTGCTTGTTGTATCATTTTTAACGCTTCTATTCATCCCTTCACAAAGTTCGTCCATTTTCTTTTTGAAATAACTGCTTCCTGATACAAGATGATTTATGGAACTTTGTGCAGCATTGATGTCTAGAGAAATGTGATAATCTTTCTCAACCTGTTTAAATATCTGTTTACGGAGATTATCGCCGATTTTTCGGCTGTGTTCTGCACAAAACTTATCAATACATTGGTTTACCACCCGGGATACGTAGACTTTTTTTTCATCATTTTTCCAATCTGTAATATTTTCACCGATTTGTTCTGAAACAGAGCTCAAAATACTAGTATTTATTTTGGTTGATGATATTTTTACTATCCTTTTCCCCATTGTACAGCGGATAATCTCATCAACCTTTCCTGAAAAATATCTTTTGTGAGATAAACTGATTCCAAAATTATTAAAAGATGTTCCAAGCATTATAATCACTTTGTCATGTAAAATAGTAACATTGTCATTATTTTAGCTGATTCAAACAATTCTGTAAATGCTTTGAGTTCTTTACTCCCTTGGCTCAATGATGGACCGTCTGGAATCCCAGAGACTAAACTCTCTGAGAAAGAGAGTATGAAAAAACTTGGGGCAGTCCCTAAATGAAGGGACCAACAGCGGTAAAATAACCGGCATCATTCATAATGATGCCCTGTTAGTTGTAGTTATGAAGATTTACGTCATTAAAATTGCTGTTCGTAGTGTCAGTCCTATGGTCTGGCATCAGCTGAGGATCGTAGCCGATACATCACTGGCTTCACGACATTCGTGTTGAGGCTATTCATGAAAACTCCACGCTGAAAACGCCGTTTTGTATAAACGGTCACGGTATGCCCGGAGCCACTGTTGCTGATGAATTCGATAAAACCTTGGCGTTTCTTGAAGCTATCGTTAATGCGGATAATGAAACAACGATTGGTGAGATTCGCTCTTTTGCCGACACCCTGGACGCTGTCCGGTTCAATCGCAACAAAATCAACCGGCAGCTGAGCAAACCCAACCTTGCCTCTCTGACGCTGGAGCATGAAGTGATTTAGCTGGGACGTCGCCACTGACAGCTTCTATAAAAGTATGATCCTACCCACGTAATATGAACACAGGCTTAAGTGAGGTTCTGGTTTTCAAATTGTTCAGGACTGAGACCTCCACACCAACTGTGCCGTCGTCAGCGATTGTAATCGCACTTGATATAATTAAACACTGTATATTTCATTTGTGGAGTCTCCAGTCTGAGGGGGCTTTATGCATTCCGTATTGGGCACTATGATGCCAGAAATCTGCAAGGCTCCACACCTTCCTGTATTTCCCTTCCTCTATCACAGTGCACTTTACTTAATAGGGTGGGATGTGTTCATTACATTTATTGTGTTTTTTATGATTGTTTTTGCGTCCAGTGTCGTTCGTCATGGGAAACTGGTTCTATGGGTAGTATCGCTCAGTCTAGTTAACTGTTTGTTTCTTTTTAGAAATTAAGCAGATCACACAATTCGGGGAGAGATCCTTCTAAGTGCAATTCTTTGCAGCTATTTAGCACACTTAAAACAACTCTTGTATTTTGTCAGAAATAATATTAAACATGTCTTGTTCATTATTGTTAAGTCTGTCTGCTATTTCTGTAAGTTTTATCCCACTATGATGGCATATATTTATATATGCATCATAGCCTCGATATTCCCTTTCCCTGCGGCCAGAAATAATCCTGGTAACCCCTCATTATCTCTTACATCCAATAGTTTAATCGTTTCTTTTGGTGATAAATCAAAAGTTTTAATAAAATCTCCATAAGCTTGAATCGCAGCGGAATGACCTTCTTGAAGAGCTATGAACAAAGCAGATTCCCCAGCATTATTTCGTGCTGCAAGAACTTCTAGTTTTTCCTCTTTGGGTATTTCGGCTGCCAACAGCGATTCACCGTATTTACGCGCTGCATCGGCATTTCCATGCCAAATCAATGAAAACAAATTATGGCGGTTATACTCCTTATTATTCTTTGTCGGAATGGATATGCTCTGTATTTTGGCCAATTTTCTGAAAGAAACACCACTATATCCCCCCCCTGATTTTTCTTCATTGATGGCGTGGGATATAGCGGTATTTGTCACGTTAATGATATTACGTTTCATTCCTTTATTTTCATTAGCAGTATTGCTGCCTATTATTAGGTGCATATTTTTGTTGTTTGCTGGATGTAATCCATAGTTATTTATTGACATTTTTGTTCATCCTTTTTGCTAAAAAAAACAATAACCTATTTTTGTAATGTAATAGATATTAGTCTATTGCTAATCTAAAAAAACCATTGCCACATTGAATGGCTATATTCACCAATAAATTCTTTCGATTTCGTATATTGACATATCGTAGATATATCTTATCCCTAAGATTCAATAATCGAGTCCGTTTACCATTCTGTGCAAGCGCCTTCACTCAGAAGTGACCGTCAAGGCGATCACCAAACTTGATAATAAAGCAGCTCATTGCCATACGCCAGTCCTTAGGGGCGTTGTCCATTTCTGTGATGCTGCCTAGATTTAACTGCCAGCTCCGGCTTATCTACATCTAAATATGTGAGCCTAATACCGCTACACTTTGGCCAGACTATGTTTTTCTCCGGGAAGTGGGCTAACCGTCTCCATAAAGTGACGAACTTTTTTCAACAGTGGCCATATTGAACGGCACTGATGATTACGGGTTATTGTCTCATGAAGAGCCGGCCACATCACTGACAGCAGTGACTTCAGGCCTTCAGCACCAGACAGCCTGAACCAGTTAATCCATCGCCCGACAGATTTAGTAATCTAGGGCTGGTTTTTCTTCAGCTGTTGCGGTTCGAAAGTGCCATTACGATCACGCAGAGTACGGATTTCCAGAGGTTCATCTCCAGTAGTGATAATCTTCGTTAAGCAACCATTGCGGGAATTGCTGCCAGATCTAAGCTGATTTTTCTCGCACCCAAGATGATGAGTCATATTAGCATTGAGTACGGTTTCATTTTCAGCATCCAATCAAACTGACTGAGATCTTCAGGATTTTTGAGACTTTTGGCTAGTTCATTAGCTAAAGCCCGCAACTTATTAGATGTCAACTGTTTTTCATTCATAAATTCACCTTCATTTGATATCAAATTAAATAGTTCAACATCAGAGAATTATACAAACTTATGTACAGGCTCCTATGATCTTCGAATCCTGAAGATTATAGTGAAAATAAGTTTTCACGTTGAAATCCCACATAGTTAGTATATGATAAATAATCATGGATGACCTGATTAACCTCTTGGGGTAGTGCTTTTATAGAAGAATAAATATTCTACTAATTTAATACATCACCTAAAATAGTATTGTTTTTTATGGTTGGTTGAAGGTCGTGGTGATGATGTTAGTCCTTTTGAGAATATTCCAGTGCCAGATCTTACTTATAATAAAGGGGCTTGGCAGTTTGGATAAACTATTGTTCTTATTCCACTAATACAAACTTTTTGTAAAGTATATTAAATATACTTCATTTCATACTGAAATCCCCGGAAGTATTCAATCAAACAATTACACCATAAAAGGAAGAGGGGGCCCTAATTAAGTTGTCAAGCATGTTTATGATACCTGCAGGGTATAAATTTTCTGGCTGCAAGCAGACACATATAAAACGTCTTTATTGATCCTACCCACATAATATGGACACAGTCGTAAGTGAGGCTCTGGTTTTCAAATTGTTCCGGACTGAGACCACCACACCAACGGTGCCGTCGCCAGCGATTGTAATCGCACTCGATATAACTAAACACTGTTGCCCGCACTATTTCCCGATGGATAATAGTGTTCTCCGTGGAGACATTCCATTTTCAGCGAATGAATTTTCATCTGTTGCTGTATCCAGTCATACAATGACTGCATCAGTGGCGCGGCTCTGGCTTTTCTTGCCGCCAGACGCTGTTCTGCTGAACATCCCCGGACTTCTGCCTCGATGGCATACAGTTCACCGATACGCAGCAGGGCTTCCGTTATTCTGCCGGATTCGTACAACGCCCGGTAACCACCGTAAGCATCGGCCTGAAGCACTCCGCTGTAACCGGCCAGATGATTCTGTGGATGGATACCTTTCCGGTCCGGTGAGTACGCGAACCAGACGCCGGAGGCATTTCCGAACCGGCGTTACGGTCATCACGAACGTAGACCCACAGCCGGGCAGTCCTTGTTTTACCGCTGCCCGGCTCCTGGACCGGAACGGGGATATCATCGGCATGGACTTTACCGGGCATCAGCACATACTGGCGCAGGATGTCATACAGCGGTTCCAGCAGTTCAGCAACAGCACCTGTCCAGCGCCTCAGTGTGGCACGGCTCAGCTCCACGCCCTGACGACGGTATATTTCTGACTGGCGGTATAACGGCAGATAGTCTGCATATTTTCCAGCGACAACATGGGCCAGAAGCCCCGCTCCGGCATAACTGCGTGCAATGGGTTTTGAAGGCACCGGTGCTTGCACGATATGGTCACACCGGCAACAGGCCAGTTTCGGACGTTGTGTTTCGATAACCTTAAAGGCGCTGCTGATAAGCTCCAGCTGCTCTGACACATCACATCCCAGAGAACTGAGTTCGCCACCACAGGCCGGGCAGCATTCCTCTTCCGGACGGATGACCCGGGTTTCACGGGGAAGTGAGGCAGGTAACGGTTTACGGGCTGAAGACTGGCGCAGGGGAGATGGCAGTACCGGGTCATATTGCTCACCCAGCGTTTCCGCCATTTCTTCCTGAAGTGCGCTGATTCGCTCCTGTGCTTCCAGTATCTGCCGTTCGGTTTTTGCGCGAAGTTTTTCTGAGCTTTTACCGAACTGCATGCGCTGCAGTTTCGCAACCAGCGCCTTCAGCCGGTTGATTTCGGAAGCATAAGCCGCCACCCGCTGTGAGAGCAGGCGGTTGTATTTCGCCATCTGGCGGATGGTGTCCTGTTGCGTCTGCAACAGTGCCCGCAGGCGGGCATTCTCATGAGCAAGTGAGGTGTCCATATCCTCACTTTACAACGGGTTATATGCGGATGCCAGCGCGTTCCGTTCGTTTCGGGTGTTTCCAGTCGATGCCCTCAAGAAGCATGGATAACTGGGCCGGAGTAAGGTGCACCTTGCCGTCACGGGTGACCGGCCAGACGAAGCGGCCCCGCTCCAGGCGTCTGGTAAAGAGGCACAGTCCGTCACTGTCAGCCCACAACACTTTTATCTGGTCACCCCGGCGTCCGCGGAAGATGAACAGATGCCCGGAGAACGGGTCATCCTTCAGGACGTTCTGAACTTTTGAGGCCAGACCGTTAAAGCCATTTCGCATATCGGTGATACCTGCAACCAGCCAGATACGCGAACCTGCAGGGAAAGATATCATCAGTGGCTGCTCCCTTTTATTTCGCGGATAAGTATCTGTAATAACGCCGGCGTCAGTTTACCTTTAAGCCTGAGAGTTCCGGCCGGCAGAACCAGCTCACAGCACAGACTGTCGGACGGTGTATTTATCTGCTCTGGTTCCTGTGCCGGAGCCGGGATTTTATTATCCGGCTCCGGCGTTAACGTCACGGGAAGCAGTGCAGGCATATTTTTTCCGGAAGGCAGCAGGCCACCTTTCCGGTATTGATGGTGCCAGTTGAAGAGCAGGTTATCGTTGATTCCGTTTTCACGGGCGATCTGCGCCACACAGGCTCCGGGCTGCAGTGACTGCTCCACTAAGGCGATTTTAAATTCATAAGGAAAATTAGGCCGCCGGGGTAATGCCGATCAGTTAAGGATCAGTTGACCGATCCAGTGGCTGTGTAAGAATCCGGAAACGCTCACTTGTTTCCGGATTTTTTTATGCACATTGGA
>NZ_MDGW01000101.1:0-7774 GCF_001712525.1 Shigella sp. FC1661 | reverse complement strand
GTGCGTACCGGGCTGAGAGGCGGTGTAAGTGAACTGTAGTTGCCATGTTTTACGGCAATGAGAGCAGAGATAGCGCTGATGTCCGGCAGTGCTTTTGCCGTTACGCACCACGCCTTCAGTAGCGGAGCAGGAAGGACATCTGATGGAAATGGAAGCCACGCAAGCACCTTAAAATCACCATCATACACTAAATCAGTAAGTTGGCAGCATTACCAGCGTCCGCTTTAATTATAATTTAAATACTATTTTACTGGTAAATTTAATGACCTGTGGTTTTGAAGATCAATCCATCGACACTGGACGATTTGTACTGTCTCGTATCAATAATGAAAATTATCAGTTTCATCATATAAGATTTGACTGCATCCAGGGCGAGCAAGGTGAATTAGTTTTTGAACCCAGTGATGTTGAATATTACTTTGAACCAGTGACGATACAGGAGTCAGGAACCAGCATATTAAAAAATGAGTTAGAAAACAGTGAGGACGGTGCGGGTCAAGTAGGCTTTCAACTCTCCAATGATGGTACGAATGAAATCCAGTATGGTAAAAGCAATTACTACTCTTTTCAGCATCCCCATGAAGGAAGTAATCAGATTCCTCTATTTATTCGCCCGCGTACATATGGAAATAATGTCTCAAGCGGGCAAATAATGAGCCGAGTCAAAATCGTGGTTATGTACAACTAATCTATCTCCTCCACTTTAACTTTGGGGGAGCTGCCGATTAACGCGCCGCTGGACTAAAAAGCGCAGAATAATCCGTATTGCAGATTCGCTGTACCGCCGGGTGCTGAATCATCCGCTCAGCAAAAATAGCATGGTACTCTTCCATCACATTCTCGACGCGACCAATTTCTACGACAGTTTTATCGGCATAAAAGTCATATGCATAAAGCGTTGGGGCAACGAAGATTGCATTGTGCATTGCACCAAAAGCTTTCATCAACGCGGCATCATCAAACTCGCCGAGGATTTCTACGTTTAATCCCTGGGAGTTAAACCAGTTAAGCAATTTGCGCCCTAACATTGAACGTCGCCCAGGAATCAAAAGTCGCCGTTCTTCCAGACAAGCCGGGAACGGTTTTTCTGGTGGTGGATTTGTACACCAGAAACTCACGCCACATTCGCCAATTCTCACGGAGAACAGGCCTTCCTGCTGCGTAGAGTCTATCGGACAGTCGGAAATGATCATATCCAGTTTATGCTGGCTTAATTGCTCCAGTAGCATTTCGTGGGTGGATTCGAAGCAGCGAAGATGAATCGGCTCGCCTTCTACCACTGCAGCATTCAGCACGCTACTGACCAGGCGTTTGGAAAGTGCATCAGCCACGCCAACGTCAAACAATAAATTGGATTCTTTGCGATAGTTCACAATATCCAGCATTTCCTGGCTTAAGGTGAACATTTTATCGGCATAGCGATAGACCAGTTCTCCCAGCTCGCTGGGTTCGAGACCACGTCCCTTGCGCTTAAATAATTTGCCTTGCAGGCGCTCTTCCAGAGCCCGGATCTGTCCGGTAATGGTTTGTGGAGTTAAATAAAGCGCCTCCGCTGCGCCAACCACGGAACCTTCTTTATAGACATGCCAGAAGTAATACAAGTGGTTGTAATTGATATGAGACATGCTCATTTCTCTCCCTGATAACAATGAAAAGGGAGCCGTTTATGGCTCCCCGGTAAACCGTCCTGTCACACTGATGGACGCAAACGAACGCGTAACCAGCTGTATCCAATTACCGCCGAAGAGATAGAACCGACCAGGATACCGAGTTTCGCCCAGTTAATCAGTTCTGGATCTACGCTACCAAAGGCCAAGCTGGCAATAAAGATAGACATAGTAAAACCGATACCGCACAGGATCCCCACCGCCATAATTTGCTGATAAGTCGTTCCCTCAGGCAGATGCGCCAGTTTCAAACGCAGCGCAACCAGCAGAACAGACTAATCCCCAGCGGTTTGCCAATCAGCAAGCCAGCGATGATCCCCAATGGCAGAATGGAGGTCAAGCCATCCAGCGTGACGCCTTGCAGTGAAACGCCAGCATTAGCAAATGCAAACAGCGGCAAAATCAGATACGCCACCCACGGGTGTAACACATGCTCCAGTCGCTTCGCTGGAGAACGCCCATGCTTCTCTTTCAAAGGAATAAAGAAGCCGACAATTACCCCCGCCAAGGTTGCGTGAACCCCCGATTTCAACACCGCAGTCCACAACACTACGCCAACCAGAATATAGACGCCCGTGCGGCGTACACCACACAGATTCAATACCGCGAGTACCGCAATTGCTACAGCCGCGACGCCAAGAGAGGCCATCGATAAGTCATTAGTGTAGAACAATGCGATGATAATGATGGCCCCAAGATCGTCGATAATAGCCAGAGCCATCAAAAAGATCTTCAGTGCTAACGGAACACGACTTCCCAACAGCGCCAGCACACCAAGTGCAAAGGCAATGTCAGTAGCCGCCGGGATCGCCCACCCTTCGCGGGTAATCGGATCGGCATAGTTAAAGGCCAGATAGAGTAATGCCGGCACAATCATCCCACCAATAGCGGCGATAACTGGAAATGCGGCCTGGCGTAAGCTGGCTAGCGATCCTTGCATCAGTTCACGTTTAACTTCCAGACCGACTAACAGGAAAAATACCGCCATCAGCGCGTCATTTATCCATAACAGCATGTTTTTGTTGATTTCGAGTGAACCAACCCGGAGCTGAACCGGCGTCTCCAGAAAGTCGTGATACCATCCACTGGTTGCGCCGCTGTTGGCCATCATCATCGCCAGGATAGCGGCAATGATAAGAATAATGCCTCCCGAGGCATCACTGCTAAAGAATCGATGCAGATGTTTCACTTTTTATTTCTCTTTCAGGTGAATAGATCGTTTTTACTATTTTACCCCGCACGAATCATCGTTAAAATCAGATTATAGTGTAGGAATAATTCGTTTTTTACGAGCCTTTGTAGAATTTGCGCCATCAGCGGTGAGATGAGTTTTTGACGGCTGTAAGCGCTGACGAGTGACCCTAAGCTCAGATAATCATAGCTTAAGGTGAGGATTTCTGAGGGATTAATTAGGAAAAGTAATAATTAATTTCTTGTCAGTCGGCGTTATTTGTTAGGACAATATTTCAAAAATAATCCAGCTTGTCGTCAATAATTGCGATAAAGAGATAAATTAAAGTTAAATAATTAAATCATTAAAAAATTACGCCACAAAAATGCGAGGCGTCTTCAGGATTAGAATCGATAAAACAAAATGGGTTAAAGAGAGCGATATAATAGCGGCGGGTGCTTGAGGCTGTCTGTCTCAGGCATTAGCTGAACGGCAGATAGAGAAAAGCCCCGAGTGATATTTTACCATCAACCCGAGGCCCCCTATATGCTGAACACATGTAGAGTGCCTCTTACTGACCGTAAGGTCAAGGAGAAGAGAGCAATGAAGCAGCATAAGGCGATGATTGTCGCCCTGATCGTCATCTGTATCACCGCCGTAGTGGCGGCGCTGGTAACGAGAAAAGACCTCTGTGAGGTTCACATCCGAACTGGCCAGACGGAGGTTGCTGTTTTCACGGCTTACGAATCCGAGTAAGAGCAACGGCGGGGAGTGATCCCCGCCACTTTACAGGTGCTCGCATATCTTCAACGCACCCTATTTTTACCTAGGCCTGCCCACGGGCAGGCTTTTGGGGAGGTTAGCGGGTCAGGTCGTCAAAAAACTTCTTCACACCATCAAAGAAGCTCTTTGAGCGCGGGCTGTTGTGCTCGCCGGTTGGGCCACCGAAGCTTTCTTGCAGCTCTTGCAGCAGCTGTTTCTGCTTCTCGTTCAGGCCTACCGGTGTTTCGACGACAACGCGGCACAGCAAATCACCCTGTGCGCCACCGCGGACAGACTTGACGCCTTTACCGCGCATACGGAAAAGCTTACCGGTCTGGGTTTCGCCAGGCACTTTCAGTTTGACGCGACCATCAAGGGTCGGTACTTCGATTTCGCCACCCAGCGCCGCCATAGCGAAGTTGATCGGGACTTCGCAATACAGGTTGTTGCCTTCACGCTCGAAAATCGGGTGCTGTTTAACCTGAACCTGAACGTACAGATCGCCTGCCGGTGCGCCATGCTGGCCCGCTTCACCTTCGCCCGCAAGACGGATGCGGTCTCCAGTGTCCACCCCTGCCGGGATTTTAACGGACAGCGTTTTGCTGCGCTCAACACGACCATGACCATGACATTTGTTGCACGGATCTTTGATCAGCGTACCGCGGCCCTGACAGTGTGGACAGGTCTGCTGCACGGCAAAGAAACCCTGACGCATCTGCACCTGACCAGAACCATGACAGGTCGGACAGGTCTGCGGCTGTGTACCTGGTTTTGCACCGCTACCGTGGCAAACGTCACACTCTTCCAGAGTCGGAATGCGGATCTCTTTGGTCACGCCACGTACAGCTTCTTCGAGGGTGAGCTCCATGTTATAGCGTAAATCAGCACCGCGCGCCGCACGTTGACGACCACGTCCGCCGCCAAAAATATCGCCGAAAACGTCACCAAAAATATCGCTGAAGTCTGCGCCGCCGCCAAAACCGCCGCCGCCCATGCCGCCTTGCTCAAACGCAGCATGACCATACTGATCGTATGCCGCACGTTTTTGCGAGTCGGTCAGAACTTCATAAGCTTCCTTGATCTCTTTAAATTTCGCCTCGGCCTCTTTGTCACCCTGGTTACGGTCCGGGTGGTATTTCATGGCCAGGCGTTTGTAGGCCTTTTTGATTTCACGCTCTTCCGCTGTTTTGGAAACGCCTAAAATCTCGTAATAATCTTGCTTAGCCATCTTTTTTAAATTGCCCCTAGATGAATGCACGGGCGGAGAGGAAATTCCCCTTCGCCCGTGTCAGTATAATTACCCGTTTATAGGGCGATTATTTTTTGTCTTTGACTTCTTCAAATTCAGCGTCGACAACATCGTCATCTTTCGCGTTGTTTGCAGAAGCATCAGCACCGGCAGTCTGCTGCTGGGCATGTTGCTGCTGGGCGATTTCCATCAGTTTCTGGGAAACCTGTGCCAGCTCCTGCATTTTCGCTTCGATAGCGGCTTTGTCTTCACCTTTCAGAGCAGTTTCCAGTGCAGTCAGTGCAGACTCGATAGCAGTTTTGTCGTCAGCCGGCAGTTTGTCGCCTGCTTCTTCAACCTGCTTACGGGTGCTGTGCAGCAGATGGTCGCCCTGGTTGCGAGTCTGTACCAGCTCTTCAAACTTACGGTCAGCTTCGGCGTTAGCTTCTGCGTCGCGTACCATTTTCTGGATTTCATCTTCGTTCAGACCAGAAGAAGCCTTGATGGTGATCTTCTGCTCTTTACCGCTGTTTTTATCTTTCGCGGAAACGTGCAGGATACCGTCAGCATCGATATCGAAGGTAACTTCGATCTGCGGCATGCCGCGCGGTGCCGGGTTGATACCATCCAGGTTGAACTGACCCAGAGATTTGTTATCAGCCGCACGTTTACGTTCACCCTGCAGCACATGGATGGTTACCGCAGACTGGTTGTCTTCAGCGGTAGAGAACACCTGGCTGTGCTTGGTCGGGATAGTGGTGTTTTTCGCGATCAGCGTCGTCATCACACCGCCCATGGTTTCGATACCCAGAGACAGCGGGGTAACGTCCAGCAGCAGTACGTCTTTCACGTCACCAGTCAGAACACCACCCTGAACAGCAGCACCGATTGCTACAGCTTCGTCCGGGTTAACGTCTTTACGCGGCTCTTTACCAAAGAACTCAGCAACTTTCTTCTGAACCATTGGCATACGAGTCTGACCACCAACGAGGATAACGTCGTCGATATCAGATACGGACAGGCCAGCGTCCTGCAGTGCAACTTTCAGCGGCTCAATGGAACGGTTTACCAGATCTTCAACCAGGCTTTCCAGTTTCGCACGAGTCACTTTGATGTTCATGTGTTTCGGACCGGTCGCATCTGCAGTGATGTACGGCAGGTTAACGTCGGTCTGCTGAGCGGAAGACAGTTCGATTTTCGCTTTTTCTGCCGCTTCTTTCAGGCGCTGCATTGCCAGCGGATCGTTGCGCAGGTCAATGCCCTGATCTTTCTTGAATTCTTCAACCAGGTAGTTGATCAGACGGCTGTCGAAGTCTTCACCACCCAGGTGGGTATCACCGTTGGTAGCCAGAACTTCGAAGGTTTTTTCGCCATCAACTTCGTCGATTTCGATAATAGAAATATCGAAAGTACCACCACCCAGGTCATAAACCGCGATAGTACGGTTGCCAGTACCTTTGTCCAGACCGTAAGCCAGCGCAGCTGCGGTCGGTTCGTTGATGATACGTTTTACTTCCAGACCAGCGATACGGCCTGCGTCTTTGGTTGCCTGACGCTGAGCATCGTTAAAGTATGCCGGTACGGTGATAACAGCTTCAGTTACCGGTTCACCCAAGTAATCTTCAGCGGTTTTCTTCATTTTTTTCAGCACTTCAGCAGAAATCTGCGGCGGTGCCATTTTCTGGCCTTTAACTTCGACCCATGCGTCGCCGTTATCAGCAGCAATAATTTTGAACGGCATGATGGAAACATCACGCTGTACTTCTTCGTCCTGGAAGCGGCGGCCAATCAGGCGTTTAATCGCAAACAGGGTGTTTTGCGGGTTCGTCACTGCCTGACGTTTAGCCGGCTGACCAACCAGAGTTTCACCATCCTGGGTATAGGCAATAATAGAAGGCGTGGTGCGATCGCCTTCGGCGTTCTCCAGCACGCGAGGAGTGGTGCCATCCATAATCGCTACACAAGAGTTGGTAGTACCCAGGTCGATACCAATTATTTTACCCATCTAAACGTCTCCACTATATATTCGGTCATCATGTGGTTGTGAGTCTGTAATAGGGGCGAAATGTCTGGTTTCAACTGCCCAATTTCATTTTTTTGCAGACTCACTCACTGCGGTTGACTACTAAATGGGGTCGTAACCCACGTCATCAAGGGGGAGATGCAAAAATTTTTTGTGCTTTTGCGCAGAAATTTCGCGATATGGCAGGACAAGACGTAAAATTGACAGCAATTTTATTCATATAAAGAATGAATCGCAGCCAAGGCATTCATCAAAAAATTGTAATAAAAAGAAAAGATTACGTACCTGAATCTTCTCTTTATCAGCAGTAAACTAGTGGGTATTCATCCCTCTACCTCTTCCCACTAAGAGAATCCTTATAAAATCCGTTTTTACGATTTCCGCCAGCCTGGCGATTAGCCTGATGCTGTGCTGCACGGCGCAGGCAAACGACCATAAACTCCTCGGCGTCATTGCAATGCCGCGTAACGAAACCAACGATCTGGCGCTGAAACTTCCTGTTTGTCGCATTGTGAAACGCATACAACTCTCTGCCGACCATGGCGATTTACAGTTAAGCGGTGCATCGGTTTATTTCAAAGCCGCCCGGGTAATGCTGCCAACTTACTGATTTAGTGTATGATGGTGATTTTAAGGTGCTTGCGTGGCTTCCATTTCCATCAGATGTCCTTCCTGCTCCGCTACTGAAGGCGTGGTGCGTAACGGCAAAAGCACTGCCGGACATCAGCGCTATCTCTGCTCTCATTGCCGTAAAACATGGCAACTACAGTTCACTTACACCGCCTCTCAGCCCGGTACGCACCAGAAATCATTGATATGGCCATGAATGGCGTCGGATGTCGCGCCAGTGCACGCATTATGGGCGTTGGCCTCAACACGGTTTTACGTCACTTAAAAAACTCAGGCCGCAGTCGGTAACCTCG
>NZ_MDGW01000100.1:0-7837 GCF_001712525.1 Shigella sp. FC1661 | reverse complement strand
CGTCTTCTGAGCCTGCTGTCGGCCTTTGAGGTCGTGGTATGGATGACGGATGGCTGGCCGCTGTATGAATCACGCCTGAAGGGAAAGCTGCACGTTATCAGCAAGCGTTACACTCAGCGCATTGAGCGACATAATCTGAATCTGAGACAACATCTGGCAAGGCTGGGACGGAAGTCACTGTCGTTCTCAAAATCGGTGGAGCTGCATGACAAGGTCATCGGGCATTATCTGAACATAAAACACTATCAGTAAGTTGGAGTCATTACCCTTGAGTCAGAAGGAAAAGTAGATGAATCAATACAATGGCTGAAGAAATCAGCGGAACATGGTAATAATTACGCACAATATCAGATGTCAAAATATTTATTAAAAATAGGTGATATTAGAGGATCGGAATATTATCTAAACTTATCTGCGGATAACGGATGTGTATTTGCAATAAAAGATATTATCAAAAATATGATGGATAGTGGAAAGTACGATGACGCCCTCATTTGGGTTGAAAAATTGAAAAAATTGTATCCTGACACAAATACCGAACTTTACATACAAAAAATAACGCAGAAAAAAAAGCAATCCAAATAATAATTATATATAATTACTCGCACAGAGTTACAGTATTGCAAGAAATATATCTAGCATATAAAGTCGCCGCCAGTAAAGATAAAGTACTGTGTAATCCTTCCTCCCATATAGGGGTAAAAACTTAGCATCCAGTGCCCTCGACTTAATTTTTAGTATTTTCTCTGTGAAGTGACACTTCGTAGGATTCAGTTCATGTTTACCAGAAAAAAGGTGGTCAATCTGGTGGCCTTGACAATCTCGATTTTTTGTTTTAGCTTTCCAATCAGCCAGTTAATGGCTACGGCGATCCCAGTCAGAGGAGCCAAATTTCTGAAAAGCCCCGCTTTTATAGCGGGCTTTTTGCTATATCTGATAATCAATTTCCTCTTCACTGTTTTCCATCACTGCCGCTTGATATCCTCAACTGACAGTCCTGCATTACAAAGTTCCAGAAAGCGCCAGACATAGTTACGCTGAAGTTGTCCTCGCTTCAGTCCCAACCAGACAGTATTAGCATCGAAAAGATGCCGCGTATCCAGACGGATTAAATTCTCTTCCTCTTGTTCGCCGCTGGATTGTTCGGCAACTAATCCGATCCCAAGCCCAAGAGCAACATAGGTTTTAATGACATCAGAATCCTGCGCACTTAATACAATATCTGCCAGCAAACCTTTGCGGGCAAATGCGTCATCAATACGTGAGCGCCCCGTAATCCCCTGTCGGTAAGTGATTAACGGCCACTTCGCTATTGATTCCAGCGTCAATGGTGTAATTTGCGTTAAGGGATGATCGAGTGGAACAAGCAAACTATGGTGCCAACGAAACCACGGGAAGGCGACGAGCTGCGGGTCATTACTCAAACGCTCGCTGGCGATACCAATATCAGCTTCGCCATTTTGCAACAACGTCGCAATTTCCTGTGGCGTCCCCTGGATTAGCTCGAGCCGAACCTCCGGGAAAAGTTCGCGAAAAGCTTTAATGACCTCTGGCAAGCTATAACGTGCCTGAGTATGCGTCGTTGCAATAGTGAGAACGCCAAACGTATCGTTGGTAAACAGGTCTGCAAGCCGACGAACATTACTGGCTTCATTCAGAATACGTTCTGCAATGACCAGTAATGCTTTGCCCGGTTCAGTCATGCCCAGCAGCCGCTTACCTCGTCGAACAAATATTTCGATGCCAAGTTCATCCTCCAGTTCCCGAATATGACGGCTGACGCCGGACTGTGAGGTAAAAAGCATATTCGCAACCTCTGTCAGGTTGTAATCCTGACGTGCAGCCTCGCGGATTATCTTTAGTTGTTGGAAATTCACGGTAAACTCCGGGCAGTTCAGATTTCCCGTTATTGTTAAAGTCTAATGCCCGGCATAACAAATAATAAAAACCCGCATCTTATTCCATCCCGATATAACGCTTAGCTCACCAATTGCCACTGCCTTTTTTCCATCACTGGGGAACTAATCACTGACATTAACAACTCTTTCACTGCCTGTGCCTGTGCCTGTGCCTGTGGCGATAAGTTCGCTCTGGCGGGTAAATTTAATGACAAAGAGAGACTCATGGAAGGAGTGGTAATGCGTGACATCCACCCATTTACTGCGCCACATAACGAACGCGCGGCCGATTCGGGTAATACTGCAACGCCCATGCCGCTTGCAATCGCTGCGGTAAGCGTGGCAATAGACTCAATTTCACCAATGACTTTTGCTGTGAGTCGCCGTAAGGAAAAAGCCTCATCAACACGAAGTCTAATAGCACTGTAATCACTGGGGAGAAAGAGGTTCATTTTCGCAATAGCATTCACATCAACGCTTTGCCCCGGGCAATCTTGAGTTCCTACCAGAAAAAGATCTTCTTTCAGCAAAGCCTGACTGGATACACCAGCCACAGGGGAATGCTCATAAATCACCGCCATATCGAGTTGGTGATTTATCAATTTTTCGTTAAGCACTGCACCACTATTTTCATGAAGATAGATAACGATCTCCGGAAATTCAGCGCGAACCGCCTGTAATAAGGGCATGGTGATGGATGACGCAGCGGTTCCTGGTGCAAAGCCAATCGAGACTTGCCCCGATAATGCCTGACCAACGTTATGCACCGCCAGTTGGGCCTGTTCACACTGACGTAAAATGGCCCGCGCATGGGTATAGAGAATTTTTCCGGCGTCTGTTGGCGTAACGCCCCGCTTTGTACGGATCAAAAGTTGTTGATTTAACTCACCTTCCAGTGTGGCAACCTGCTGGCTGAGCGCTGGTTGTGCGATATGCAATACTTCAGCAGCCTGGGTCAGGCTACCAATATCTACAATTTTTACGAAGTATTTCAGGCGTCTGAAGTTCATGTTGCCTCCGGTTTTTAAGAATCGGCCCAAGTGCCGCCATTACTTACAACCAGATTGCAAGATGCTTGCCAGTTTTATTTTGGCGTTGATGTACAAGCTAACCAACTGTCAAATAAGAGATTATGATAGATTCGTCATTTGCTCCTTTAATCAGCTGTCGCGTTCCCCTGCCCTATAAAAGGAGGGTATGCACCACGATAGTTCATTACCCAATAAGATTGAAAGCTCACCACTTTGTTGAAATTGACAGCAAACAAACCAAAAAATGCATTTCACCCTTTGACATCACCATGCACTGCCATTAATATGCGCCCCGTTCACACGATTCCTCTGTAGTTCAGTCGGTAGAACGGCGGACTGTTAATCCGTATGTCACTGGTTCGAGTCCAGTCAGAGGAGCCAAATTCAAAAAAGCCTGCTTTCTAGCAGGCTTTTTGCTTTCTAATTACCAACGCTCTTAAAACATCTGTCTTGAACCAGAACTAATTTGCACAGGCATTCCCGATCGACGTTGCAACGCAGCATTTGCGCGATTTACATCAACTTCTTGCCCGCTGATAAACGCCCGCAAAGATGGGGTTACCGGCAATGGCACTTTTCGGTCAGACTCATATTCTGCACGATTGCGCGACAACGGCTCATGAACTTCCAGCCAGTTCGAGCCATCTGGTTCAGTGGTGTATTTTACTGGCTGGTCGATAATTTGCACACGCGTCCCAACAGGAACATTATCAAACAGATATTTGATATCGTCATTGCGCAGACGAATACAGCCCTGACTTACCCGGAGCCCAATACCAAAATTGGCATTGGTACCATGGATGGCATACAACCTGCCAATATAAATCGCGTACAGCCCCATGGGATTATCGGGGCCCGCAGGAACAAATGCGGGCAAACTCTCCCCTCGTTTCGCATATTCGCGCCGAGTGTTCGGCGTTGGCGTCCAGGTTGGAGCTTCTTGTTTACGTTCAACGGTAGTCACCCAGTTACGCGGGGTTTCTCGCCCAGCCTGGCCGATACCAATAGGAAAGACTTCCACAGTATTACTGTCTGGTGGGTAGTAATAAAGACGCATCTCAGCGACGTTAACCACAATCCCTTTACGAACAGTGGCGGGCAAAATCAGTTGCTGCGGAATGGTGAGTTGCGAGCCAGACTTCGGCAAAAAAACATCAGCGCCCGGGTTCGCTTCCAGCATGTTACTTAACCCTTGCCCGTATTGTGCGGCAAAAGTCTCCAGCGGCTGGGTATTGTGATCAGGAACAGTTACAGTAAACGACTGCCCCACTAAACGGCTACCCTCTGGAGGTAATGGATAAGTTACCGCCAGGCTAGTATGGCTGGCAAAAAGCAGAGCAAATGAGCAAAAAATATTTACACGACGCATCATGTCCCTTTCCTAAGTCGCGAAAGCTATCCGTTAAGTATAGCTTTTATCAGACTTTTCGTTTTTAACTGTTCAAATCAGAAGTCGTATTCCCCGGTAGAACAATATTACTGGCAGCAAGTTCGCCCATGTTGTTATATATCGCACAGGCAGCTTCGATGATGGGCATCGCCAGAGCTGCGCCACTCCCCTCACCTAAACGCATCTCCATATTGAGATAAGGCTCCAGCCCCAAATGCGACAGCGCAATACGCGCCCCTTTTTCTGCCGACAGGTGAGAAGGAATGAGATACGGTTTGATTGCAGGAGACATCTGGCAGGCTGCGAGCGCGGCAGCATAAGAAAGAAATCCATCCAGCAACACGGGTAAACCGCAGGAAGCAGCGCCTAACATCACGCCAGCCATTCCGACCAAATCAAATCCACCCACTTTTGCCAGGACATCAACGCCATCCTGCGGATTTGGTTGATTCAACGTAATCGCCCGGCGCACAACATCAATTTTATTAGCCAGTTTATCTGTCGGCAGGTTTGCGCCAATCCCAACCACTTCTTCAGGATCCCGGCCAGTGATTGTGCTGACTATTGCCGCTGCCGCTGCCGGTGTCGTGTTTGCCATCCCCAGTTCACCTACACCAAACAGCGTGACACCGTTTTTTGCCAGCTCCCGCGTATAACATATGACGTCCAAAAGCAACTTTTCAGCCTGACGGCGACTCATTGCCGGAGCTGAAGCAATATTGCCGCTACCTCGTGCGACACGCATGTTGATAAGCCCGGGGATAGGCTCAGCACTATCAATACCAACATCAACTACGTGGACGTTAGCGCCCGCTTGTGCTGCCAGCACACACACGCCGGTTGTTCCGCGGGTCATATTTTCAGCCTGAATGGCTGTCACTTCTTTTGGGGAAATAGCGACCCCTTCCTCCCAGACGCCGTGATCGGCACACATAACCAGTACCGCTTTTTTGCCCACATGCGGTATGCCATTCAACCCCGGCATTCCCGCCAGTTGTATGGCAAGCGCCTCCAGCCTTCCCAGGCTACCAACAGGTTTGAGTAACCCGTCAATATGCCGTTGTGCACGCGACATAGCGGCAGGATCGATAGCAGGGATCGTATTCAGTAAATCGGCAAGTGTTTGCATGTCACGTCTCTTTATAGCAGTGCCAGCAGGAAGACCAGTTCACCAAGCTCTATAGCAGCTCCCAGCGTATCGCCGGTTTGCCCGCCCAGCGTACGTTTGAGAAGCTGACCGAGGATGAAAATCGCCACCATCGTTACCACCATAGCAGCCACACCATGCATACCCGGCAATAATACGGCAGCAAAAATAGCGGCTAAGCCGAGTGTGACGCAGGTTTGTCGCCCATCAATTTTGCCAATGAACACATTGCCAAGCCCTTCTTCCCGCGCATAACGATGACGATACATCAATAATGCGGCAGTCCCGCGGCTGACCGCACATGCTGCCGCCAGCGATGCAAGGATCGGTTCGCCACGCAGAGCCAACTCGCTTAATACCAGAATCTTTGCCAGTACAACAAAAATCAATGCCAGACCGCCATGGGTGCCTAAACGGCTATCACGCATGATTTCCAACATGCGATCGCGGCTACGTGCAGAAAATACGCCATCACAGGTATCGGCGAGGCCGTCCAGGTGGAATCCCCCGGTCATCAGCGCCAGCACAAGTACGCTAAACAGTGCCGCCTGTGGTACGCCACACCATGCCTGCAGCACCATGAAGACCAGCCCGCTAATCGCGCCAAGCAATAATCCAATTAAAGGAAAAGTAATAATACCGCGAGAATAATGCTCGAAATCCAGTCCCTGGGACCAGCGACGCGGTACAGGCAGACGCGTAATAAATGAGAGCATCGCCCAAAATAATTTACTCATTTGATTTTTACTCCAATACCCGAAACCACCAGCCATACTTCATTTGCCGCAGCGGCCAACTGCTGATTTACCCGCCCGGCAATATCACGAAAATGTCGTGCCAGACGACTCTCCGGCACAATCCCCATTCCCACTTCGTTAGTCACTAATACAACCTTTGCGGGGCAACGTTGGCAGGCAGCAATCAACGACTGAATCTCAGCATTAATCGCCTGTTCCATCGCCTGATAATCCCATTCATCAGGGTCTTTATCGCCGCCATAATCAAACAACAGATTAGTCACCATTGTGGTAACGCATTCCAGCAACACAACCTCATTCGGGTTAATGTCTGCATGAATTAATTCATCAAGATGTTGCCAGCGCTCCACTGTGCGCCAGTGCTCCGGGCGGCCTTGCCGATGATGTTCTATCCGTGCAGCCATCTCATCATCAAGGATTTGCGAGGTAGCGATATACAGAACCTGTGAAGAGTCCCCAATAAGCGCCTCTGCGTGGCGACTCTTCCCGCTCCGTGCGCCCCCCGTCACCAAAATCATCATACCGACTCCTGATTCAAATGTATGATGGTATTCATTGAACAGAACAATGGATCCCCCACCGTTGCTGACCGCAAAACATTTACGCGATTAATACTGCGCGTAATATAATTAAAAATCCAGCATTCTCAATCCATTACGAAATAAGATGGCATTACGGAATAGCCAGACTTTCTCGTGTTAACGTCCGACAAAATGTGTCATTGACAGCGGTTTCTGTGGATTGACACATTTCATTCAGATAATGAATTAATGCTACTGCCGGACCAACCAGCAAACGGGCATTGTGTTCTGAAATCCAGGCTATTGATTCAACGTCAGCGACAGATCTGCGCTGTAAAAGAACTTGTAAAACAACGCAATAGAATTATCCGGAATGGTAGCGACTATGCACTAGAACACCACAATTTCGCTCTCTCGGTAAGGCACTGTCACAGCATTCAACAGAATGTGACTTGCCAGATTTATTAGCGCCACCAGATGTTTAACCGGGTAACCACGACCCAGTCGGGGATATATTCCATCTTCTCGCTGACATCATCAAGAATAAAAAGGTTTATCACACTCAGAGCAACGTTCTTCAGCAGGCGGGATAATTCTTCAACATTTAAAAGATGTGTTATTAAAGGCATACAAACTGGACGTATTGTATTTTCTTTTGGTGGTTGACCTAAGGTAGCAGTTTATCCTGATGCGCTGAGATTTCTGTAATATCTACGTCAACATTCTCCTCGAAGGTAATGACTCCAACTTATTGATAGTGTTTTATGTTCAGATAATGCCCGATGACTTTGTCATGCAGCTCCACCGATTTTGAGAACGACAGCGACTTCCGTCCCAGCCGTGCCAGGTGCTGCCTCAGATTCAGGTTATGCCGCTCAATTCGCTGCGTATATCGCTTGCTGATTACGTGCAGCTGGTGATGCTGCCAACTTACTGATTTAGTGTATGATGGTGTTTTTGAGGTGCTCCAGTGGCTTCTGTTTCTATCAGCTGTCCCTCCTGTTCAGCTACTGACGGGGTGGTGCGTAACGGCAAAAGCACTGCCGGACATCAGCGCTATCTCTGCTCTCACTGCCGTAAAACATGGCAACT
>NZ_MDGW01000110.1:0-35527 GCF_001712525.1 Shigella sp. FC1661 | reverse complement strand
GGGCTTACTACACCCGCAAAATGAGTCAGGGAAAACGACACAATCAGGCGCTTATCGCCCTGGCGAGACGACGCTGCGACGTTCTGTTCGCCATGATGCGCGACGGGACTTTTTATACCCCGCAGGGGTCATAACATGCTTGACAACTTAATAGGGGCACCCCCCTAACCCTCTCCCTCAGGGAGCTGTCTCTTGATCAGATCTCCTGATCAAGAGACAGGGGGAGGGCCGGGGTGAGGGGAAAAGGCCGCACGGTTCACCAATTTTCTGCTATCCTGCCCCCGCACTAAGGGGGCAGTATGCTAAACATCGTACTTTACGAACCAGAAATTCCGCCAAATACTGGCAACATCATCCGTCTTTGCGCTAATACCGGCTTTCGTCTGCATATCATCGAACCGATGGGATTTGCCTGGGACGATAAGCGCCTGCGCCGCGCGGGGCTGGACTATCACGAGTTTACCGCCGTTACGCGTCATCATGACTATCGCGCGTTCCTCGAAGCAGAAAATCCCCAGCGCCTGTTTGCCCTCACCACGAAAGGTACGCCTGCTCACAGCGCCGTAAGCTATCAGGATGGCGATTATCTGATGTTCGGCCCGGAAACACGCGGCCTGCCAGCGAGCATTCTTGATGCCCTGCCCGCTGAACAAAAAATTCGCATTCCGATGGTGCCGGACAGCCGCAGCATGAATCTGTCCAATGCGGTGTCGGTAGTGGTGTATGAAGCCTGGCGGCAGCTGGGATATCCGGGAGCGTTGTTGAGAGATTAGTTACTGTATGCCGGATAGATGATTACATCGCATCCGGCACGATCACAGGACATTAGATCCCATCCCCATACTCAAATGTATGGTTAATACCGTTGAAATGCTGGTCCATATCCATTGATGGCTTATCGCTGTCTGGTTTACCGACAATACGAGCCGGAACGCCAGCGGCGGTTGTATGCGGCGGCACCGGTTGCAGCACCACGGAACCTGCGCCAATCTTCGCGCCGCGACCAACTTCAATATTGCCGAGGATTTTCGCGCCCGCGCCAATCATCACACCTTCACGAATTTTCGGGTGACGGTCACCACCAGATTTACCCGTACCGCCAAGCGTCACAGATTGCAGAATCGATACGTCGTTTTCAATTACCGCCGTTTCACCCACAACGATGCCCGTGGCGTGGTCGAGCATAATGCCACGGCCAATTTTTGCTGCCGGGTGAATATCGACCTGGAACGTCACAGAAACCTGGTTTTGCAGAAAGATTGCCAATGCGCGACGCCCCTGATTCCACAACCAGTGACCGATGCGATAGGCCTGCAAGGCATGAAAACCCTTCAGGTATAACAACGGGGTTGAGTATTTATCGACTGCCGGGTCGCGGGTACGCACCGCCTGAATATCACAGGCCGCAGAGGCGATCATTTCCGGGTCAGCGGCGTAGGCTTCTTCCACCACTTCACGGATAGCAATAGCAGGCATAATTGGCGATGACAGCTTGTTCGCCAGCATGTAGCTCAGTGCACTACCAAGGTTTTCGTGCTTGAGTAGCGTCGCGTGGTAAAAACTGGCCAGCATTGGCTCACAGTCCGCCAGCGTTCTGGCTTCGGCTTTAATATTGTTCCAGACAATTTCCAGTTCTTCACACGACATTACTTACTCCACACGATGAGATAATGACCGGCCCGTTCTGCGCGGGCCGGGTCATAGCGGTAACAAAGGTTCCCTGGGGTTAGTGGCTGCTGCGCTCGTCCTTGCGTGCACGACCTAATAACGTCAATGCTGCCTCGCGCGCGTTTTTTCCGCAATATAATACTTGATAAATTTCCTCGGTTATTGGCATTTCTACGCCGAAGCGATGCGCCAGTTCGCGGACTTCTTTCGTATTGCGGTAGCCTTCCACCACCTGACCAATCTTCTCCTGCGCGCTTTGTACATCCATGCCCTGACCGAGCATCATGCCAAAACGGCGGTTACGCGACTGGTTGTCGGTACAGGTAAGCACAAGATCGCCCAGCCCCGCCATGCCCATAAAGGTGGCAGGCTCGGCACCCAGCGCCGCGCCAAGACGCGACATTTCAGCCAGCCCACGGGTGATCAGTGCCGTACGCGCATTCGCACCAAAACCGATACCGTCGGACATCCCCGCGCCAATGGCAATGACGTTTTTCACCGCACCGCCAAGCTGCACACCGATGAAATCCGGGTTGCTGTAAACGCGGAAACTTTTGCCACAGTGCAGCAATTGTTGGAGATCATCGGCAAAGGTCTGGTCGGTAGAGGCCAACGAAATAGCCGTCGGTAAACCTGCCGCCAGTTCTTTCGCAAACGTTGGGCCAGAGATAACCGCCAGCGGAATTTGATCGCCTAAGGCCTCACGCGCCACGTCCTGTAACAGACGTCCGGTTTCCGCTTCCAGCCCTTTGGTCGCCCACACCAGACGCGCATCAGGACGCATCAGCGGTTTAATCTGGCGCAGCACTTCACCAAAGACATGGCTGGGTACGACGACGAGAATATTACGGCTGGCTGCCAGCGCAGTGGCGAGATCGCTTTCAAGATGGAGCGTATCGGGAAAAGGCACATCGGGGAGAAACGCGGCGTTACAGCGGTCGCGTTCAAGCGTTGCGATATGTTCAGGGTCATGGCCCCAGAGGACAACCTCGTGGCCATTTCTTGCCAGGGTAATGGCAAGAGCGTGCCGTACGAGCCGGCACCGATCACAGTCATTGAAGCATTACGTTGGTTCATCAGGCATCCTGATGTTCTTCAGTACCTTCGCCAGCCTGCTGCTGCAAATAGTTCATGAACAGCGCATCGAAGTTAACCGGCGCAAGGTTCAGTTGCGGGAATGTACCGCGGGATACCATGCTGGTGATGCACTCACGAGCATACGGGAACAGAATGTTCGGGCAGTATGCGCCCAGGCAATGTGCCATCTGGGTGCCTTCGATACCCGCGATGGAGAAAATACCGCCCTGCTGAACTTCACACAGGAACGCGGTTTCTTCGCCCAGGGAGGCCGTTACGGTAACACGCAGTACCACTTCGTATACGTCATCTGCCAGTTGGGAAGATGCCGTATCCAGATCAAGTTTAACTTCTGGTTGCCAATCTTTCTGGAAAACGTGCGGCGCGTTCGGCGCTTCGAAAGAGATATCCTTGGTATAAATACGTTGGATCTGGAAAGTCATTTCAGTGTTGTTTTGTTCTGACATGTGTAGAAAACCCTTAAGTGTTGTCCTTAAATACTGCGCAATGTAATGCCAACGTTCACACGTTATTTCAGCAGGGGATCCAGTCCACCACGTGCATCCAATGCATACAAGTCATCACAGCCGCCAATGTGCTGTGCGTCAATAAAAATCTGGGGAACCGTGGTGCGACCGCTGCGTTTGATCATCTCTTCACGCTTGGCGGCATTGCCATCGATCGGCAACTCCTGAAAACTCACGCCCTTGCTGCTCAGCAGTGCTTTTGCACGATGGCAATACGGGCAGGTTTCTTTGGTATAGATTTCAACATTGGCCATAATTTAGCTCCTGTTTTTTTACCCTGAAATTTCATGTTGCAGGGCGGCTGCAAAATGGAGTGTCCCCAGAAGCTTATAACAATAAGTCGCTGGGGGCCTAATTGCAGCTAACGGCCTGCATCATGAAAGACGACAGGTAAATTATTTGCCGCGCACCAGAGGCAAGTTTTCGCCAGCCCAGCCAGCAACGCCCTCTTTCAGCACGAATACTTGCGCAAAACCAGCTTTCGTCAGCGCGTTTGCAGGCTCCTGGCACTGCATGCCAGAACCGTCTACCACGATAACCGGTTTGTCTTTGTGCTTCTCAAGCTCACCAACATTGTTGGCTTTGATTTCGCTCGGCAACAGATTGATAGAACCTGCTATATGGCCTTTACGGAAGTCATCACGCTGACGTAAATCCACAACCACAGCGTCTTCTTTGTTGATCAGACGCGTAGCTTCACCACGAGTAATCACCTTCACTTTCGAGGTCAGGCTCTTAAACGTAGTCACAAGAACCGCCACCAGTAACGCGATCCAGGCGATACTCAGTATGGGATGACGGCCAACAAATTGCATAATTTCTTGCATGGGGGGTAACAACTCCCGACGTAGTGATTAAAAAAACCAGGAAAGGAGTATACCTGCGCGGTGCGGCAAATACAGCCAGCGCGTTAACTGGAATGCAATTTTGCGGGGCACGACGAAAAAAAAGCGCAAATCTGGCATCGGCTTGCCGCGAGCGGTCGTATATTTTGATCTTCAGAGGCTATTTTATCGATTCAGCTGTAGTAAAATTACGCAAATTTTGACTCTTGAGTATGAGGTTGTCGCAATGTCGGTTTCTAAAAAACCTATGGTACTGGTGATTCTGGATGGCTATGGCTATCGTGAAGAACAGCAGGATAACGCCATTTTTAGTGCTAAAACCCCGGTAATGGATGCACTGTGGGCCAATCGTCCGCATACCCTGATCGACGCTTCCGGTCTGGAAGTCGGTCTGCCTGACCGTCAGATGGGTAACTCCGAAGTAGGCCACGTTAACCTGGGTGCCGGCCGCATCGTGTATCAGGACCTGACTCGTCTGGACGTTGAAATCAAAGATCGCGCTTTCTTTGCTAATCCAGTGCTGACTGGCGCGGTAGATAAAGCGAAAAACGCAGGTAAAGCAGTACACATTATGGGTCTGCTCTCCGCAGGCGGCGTACACAGCCACGAAGATCACATCATGGCGATGGTAGAACTGGCAGCTGAACGCGGCGCAGAAAAAATCTACCTGCACGCATTCCTTGACGGTCGCGACACCCCGCCGCGCAGTGCTGAATCCTCGCTGAAAAAATTTGAAGAGAAATTTGCTGCGCTGGGTAAAGGCCGCGTAGCGTCCATCATTGGTCGTTACTACGCGATGGACCGCGATAACCGTTGGGATCGCGTTGAAAAAGCCTATGACCTGCTGACTCTGGCGCAGGGTGAGTTCCAGGCCGATACTGCCGTTGCTGGTTTGCAGGCAGCTTATGCTCGCGACGAAAACGACGAGTTCGTGAAAGCGACCGTTATTCGTGCAGAAGGTCAGCCAGATGCGGCAATGGAAGACGGCGATGCGCTGATTTTCATGAACTTCCGTGCTGACCGCGCGCGCGAAATCACTCGTGCATTCGTAAACGCAGATTTCGACGGCTTCGCGCGTAAGAAAGTGGTTAACGTCGATTTCGTGATGCTGACCGAATACGCCGCTGACATCAAAACTGCGGTTGCTTACCCACCCGCTTCCCTGGTTAACACCTTCGGCGAGTGGATGGCGAAAAACGACAAAACTCAGTTGCGTATTTCCGAAACCGAAAAATATGCCCACGTTACTTTCTTCTTCAACGGTGGCGTAGAAGAGTCATTCAAAGGCGAAGATCGCATTCTGATCAACTCACCGAAAGTGGCTACCTACGATCTGCAACCGGAAATGAGCTCCGCAGAGCTGACCGAAAAACTGGTTGCGGCCATCAAGAGCGGCAAATACGACACCATTATCTGTAACTATCCGAACGGCGACATGGTAGGTCACACCGGGGTGATGGAAGCGGCGGTTAAAGCGGTTGAAGCACTGGATCACTGCGTGGAAGAAGTCGCGAAAGCGGTTGAGTCCGTGGGTGGACAACTGCTGATCACCGCTGACCACGGTAACGCTGAACAGATGCGCGATCCGGCAACGGGTCAGGCACACACGGCACACACCAACCTGCCAGTTCCGCTGATTTACGTTGGTGATAAGAACGTGAAAGCGGTTGCAGGCGGCAAACTTTCTGACATCGCGCCGACCATGTTGTCGCTGATGGGTATGGAAATCCCGCAAGAGATGACTGGTAAGCCGCTGTTCATCGTGGAATAATCCCTCCCCATGAGGGGAAAGGCGATTAATACCATGACACGGGCCGTGAAACCGCGCAGGTTTGCAATCAGGCCCATCATCTACGCCAGCGTTCTTAGCGCTGGCGTATTGTTGTGCGCCTTTTCCGCCCACGCGGATGAGCGTGACCAACTCAAATCTATTCAGGCCGATATCGCCGCAAAAGAGCGCGCGGTACGCCAAAAGCAACAACAACGCGCAAGCCTGCTCGCACAATTGAAAAAGCAGGAAGAAGCGATCTCTGAAGCCACCCGTAAGCTGCGCGAAACGCAAAACACGCTCAATCAACTCAATAAACAGATTGATGAGATGAACGCGTCGATTGCCAAACTGGAGCAGCAAAAAGCCGCCCAGGAGCGCAGCCTCGCCGCACAACTGGATGCCGCATTCCGTCAGGGCGAGCATACCGGTATTCAGCTAATTCTCAGCGGTGAAGAAAGCCAGTGTGGACAGCGTTTACAGGCTTATTTCGGCTATCTCAACCAGGCGCGACAAGAAACCATTGCCCAGTTGAAGCAAACGCGTGAAGAAGTCGCCATGCAGCGTGCTGAACTGGAAGAGAAACAAAGCGAGCAACAAACGCTGTTATATGAACAGCGCGCCCAACAGGCGAAACTGACTCAGGCTCTGAACGAGCGTAAAAAGACGCTGGCGGGGCTGGAATCTTCCATCCAGCAAGGTCAGCAGCAGCTAAGTGAACTGCGTGCCAACGAATCCCGTCTGCGTAACAGCATTGCCCGTGCGGAAGCCGCGGCGAAAGCGCGTGCTGAACGAGAAGCGCGTGAGGCCCAGGCGGTTCGCGACCGCCAGAAAGAAGCGACGCGCAAAGGCACCACCTACAAACCGACCGAAAGCGAAAAATCGCTGATGTCCCGAACTGGTGGTCTGGGTGCGCCGCGTGGTCAGGCATTCTGGCCGGTTCGCGGGCCGACGCTGCATCGCTATGGCGAGCAGCTACAGGGTGAATTACGCTGGAAAGGGATGGTTATCGGTGCCTCTGAAGGTACTGAAGTTAAAGCAATTGCCGACGGTCGAGTGATTCTGGCTGACTGGCTGCAAGGTTACGGTCTGGTGGTGGTGGTTGAGCACGGTAAAGGCGACATGAGTCTTTACGGCTATAATCAGAGCGCACTGGTGAGCGTTGGTTCGCAGGTTCGCGCGGGCCAGCCAATTGCACTGGTGGGCAGCAGTGGCGGTCAGGGTCGGCCTTCACTCTATTTCGAAATTCGCCGCCAGGGTCAGGCGGTCAATCCACAGCCGTGGTTGGGAAGATAAGTTTTGTTTCCATTTCGTCGTAACGTTCTTGCATTTGCCGCTCTGTTGGCGCTCTCCTCCCCCGTACTTGCTGGCAAACTTGCCATCGTCATTGATGATTTTGGGTATCGCCCGCACAACGAAAACCAGGTGCTGGCGATGCCCTCCGCTATCTCCGTCGCTGTATTACCCGATTCACCGCACGCCAGAGAGATGGCGACCAAAGCGCATAACAGCGGGCACGAAGTGTTGATTCATCTCCCGATGGCACCACTGAGTAAACAGCCGCTGGAGAAAAATACGCTGCGCCCGGAGATGAGCAGCGACGAAATTGAGCGCATTATTCGTAGTGCGGTCAATAACGTGCCCTATGCCGTGGGGATCAACAACCACATGGGTAGCAAGATGACCTCTAACCTGTTTGGTATGCAGAAAGTGATGCAGGCACTGGAGCGTTACAATCTTTACTTCCTCGACAGCGTAACCATCGGTAATACCCAGGCGATGCGCGCCGCGCAAGGTACTGGCGTGAAGGTTATTAAACGGAAGGTGTTCCTCGACGATTCGCAGAACGAAGCGGACATCCGTGTGCAATTTAATCGCGCAATTGATCTGGCGCGTCGCAACGGTTCAACCATTGCCATTGGGCATCCTCACCCTTTAACGGTACGCGTGCTACAACAGATGGTTTATAACCTGCCGCCAGACATTACGCTGGTGAAAGCCAGCAGCTTGCTGAATGAACCGCAGGTTGATACTTCTACACCGCCGAAAAACGCTGTGCCTGATGCACCGCGTAATCCGTTCCGTGGCGTGAAGCTGTGCAAACCGAAGAAACCGATAGAACCTGTTTATGCTAATCGCTTCTTTGAAGTATTAAGCGAAAGCATCAGCCAGAGCACGCTGATCGTTTACTTCCAGCATCAGTGGCAAGGCTGGGGTAAACAGCCCGAAGCGGCGAAGTTTAACGCTAGCGCAAATTAAAGGCGCTACGCGTAATGCGATGGTGCGACCGCGTTTTGTCGCGCCATTGCCATAAGCGGAAAGACCACAGTAACGCCTGGTAACCGACCTTCACGCTGCGCACATTGGTAATCAGGCGCTTATACATACCGGAAGTAAATATCTCGGCAATCATCCGTTGGCGGGTAAGAATATCCGGCTCTTTGCGCACCGCATGGCAAACACGCAATGCTTCGTAAGTTATTTGCTGATGAAATTCCGGATAAATCGTAATTTTGTCAGCATAATTTCGATTTAATTTCTCCAGCAGGCGGGTAATCTTAATATAGTGACGTTGATAATTAAGGTTTTTATTCCCTTGTCTATGCAACCGACTCACTGACGTATTATGCAGATAATATTTATATAATGATTGCTCGGTATATCGCGCACGCAGCGCGTTAAACATGAATTCTGTTGTCCAGACAATATCCTGATGATGTAATCCGGCAATAAATTTAATGTTATTTTTAACAATAACATCACGGCGATAAACCCCCATCCAGACAACGTGAGTCCAACGGCGCGAAGAAAGCCCCATCCGCAGCCAGTCCGGGCCGGTTAATACGCCGGTTGAGCGAAGGCGATCGCTGGGGATGGATTGCCAGGTTTCTCCCGTTTCACGAAAAGACCAGTCAGCGTTGCACTGCGCCACGTCGAGGTCGTCCTCTAACGCCATGGTCATCAGCGTTTCGTACATGGTGGGATAGACCTCATCGTCAGCATCGACAAAAGCGACATATTTGCCCGTCGCCACCTCGATCCCACGATTACGCGCTACCGATGCGCCAGCATTCGCCTGATGCAACAAACGAACGTGCGGATAGTTTTCTGCGTAATGCTTTGCTATTTCAACAGAATTATCCGTTGAACCATCGTTAATAATAATGATTTCCAGAGCAGTCCAGGTTTGCGTAATTAAAGATTCCATACAAGTGCGGAAATCATCGCCCGCATTATATAACGGAATAATAACACTAAGTTTATTGGTGCTGTTCATCATAAATTACCGACGACCTCTGAAGTTATCCTGACGTTTTACAGGCTTTGTATTAAGAAACTATTAAGCCTGTGAGATATTATTTTTACAGGTGAGAGAGTCACTTCAGGGTAGAGAGATAATGAGAACAGCTATATAAGAGATCAGCGCAATTACGAACTCTTTATTACACTGACAGGATTTTACATATTCAACAGATTATCCCCAGATAAAAGGGCTGGAATACCAGCCCTTGTTCGTGTTAATCCCAGCTCAGAATTACTTTCCCGGACTGGCCCGAACGCATAGCGTCAAAGCCCTTCTGGAAATCATCGATAGAGAAACGATGGGTAATGATCGGCGAGAGATCGAGGCCAGACTGAATCAGCGCCGCCATCTTGTACCAGGTTTCAAACATCTCACGACCGTAAATACCTTTAATGAACAAGCCTTTAAAGATCACTTTGGTCCAGTCGATAGACATATCAGACGGCGGAATACCCAGCATCGCAATACGGCCGCCGTGGTTCATGGTGTCAAGCATGGTACGAAACGCTGGCGGCGCACCGGACATTTCCAGACCGACATCAAAGCCTTCGGTCATGCCCAGTTCAGCCATCACATCATTAAGGTTTTCTTTCGCGACGTTAACCGCACGGGTGATACCCATTTTGCGCGCCAGCTCAAGGCGGTATTCGTTAACATCAGTGATCACCACATTGCGTGCACCAACGTGTTTCGCCACCGCCGCAGCCATAATACCTATCGGACCTGCACCAGAGACCAGCACATCCTCGCCAACCAGATCGAACGACAGCGCGGTATGCACGGCGTTACCGAAGGGATCAAAAATGGAAGCCAGGTCGTCGGAGATATTGTCTGGGATTTTGAAGGCGTTGAACGCCGGGATCACCAGATATTCGGCGAAGCAGCCCGGACGGTTAACGCCGACGCCGATCGTGTTGCGGCACAGATGGGTACGACCGCCACGACAGTTGCGACAGTGACCGCAGGTGATATGGCCTTCGCCAGAAACGCGATCGCCGATTTTGAAGCCTTTCACTTCCTGACCAATACCTACCACTTCACCGACATATTCATGGCCTACGACCATCGGCACCGGGATGGTTTTTTGCGACCACTCATCCCAGTTATAGATGTGAACGTCAGTCCCGCAGATGGCTGTTTTACGGATTTTAATCAGCAGATCGTTATGCCCGAGTTCCGGTACAGGGACGTCGGTCATCCAGATGCCCTCTTCCGCTTTCAGTTTGGATAACGCTTTCATCTCACATCCTCAGGCGATAACGCCCAGTTGTTTACCAATACGCGTGAATGCTTCTACTGCACGCGTAATTTGCTCAGGGGTATGCGCCGCAGACATCTGGGTACGAATACGCGCCTGACCTTTCGGAACGACCGGATAGAAGAAACCGGTGACGTAAATGCCCTCTTTTTGCAGCTCTCGGGCAAATTTCTGCGCCACTACCGCATCACCAAGTATGACCGGAATAATGGCGTGATCGGCTCCCGCCAGGGTAAAGCCCGCCGCCGACATTTGCTCACGGAACTGACGCGCGTTCGCCCACAGACGGTCACGCAGTTCGCTGCCCGCTTCGACCATCTCCAGTACTTTGATGGACGCGGCAACAATGGCCGGTGCCAGCGAGTTGGAGAACAGGTACGGACGAGAACGCTGGCGCAGCCACTCAACCACCTCTTTGCGCGCCGCGGTATAACCACCAGAAGCCCCGCCCAGCGCTTTACCAAGCGTACCGGTGATAATATCGACCCGGCCCATCACATCGCAGTATTCATGGGAACCACGACCATTTTCACCGACAAAACCGACCGCGTGGGAGTCATCCACCATCACCAAGGCATCGTATTTATCTGCCAGATCGCAAACGCCTTTCAGGTTGGCAATCACGCCGTCCATTGAGAACACACCATCGGTGGCAATCAGCACATGACGCGCACCGGCTTCACGCGCTTCTTTCAGACGTGCTTCCAGCTCCTGCATATCGTTGTTGGCATAGCGATAGCGTTTAGCTTTGCACAGACGCACACCATCAATAATAGACGCGTGGTTCAGTGCGTCGGAGATAATGGCGTCTTCCGCACCCAGCAGCGTTTCAAACAGTCCACCGTTAGCATCAAAGCAGGAAGAGTAGAGAATCGCATCTTCCATCCCCAGGAATGCCGCCAGTTTTTGTTCAAGCTCTTTATGGCTGTCCTGAGTGCCGCAAATAAAACGCACCGAAGCCATGCCGAAACCGTGAGAATCCATTCCCGCCTTTGCTGCCGCAATCAGATCCGGATGATTCGCCAGCCCGAGATAGTTGTTGGCACAAAAGTTAATGACGTGGCTTCCATCAGCCACAGTGATATCTGCTTGCTGCGCAGACGTAATAATGCGCTCTTCTTTAAACAACCCTTCCGCCCGTGCGGTTTCCAGATCGTTGGTTAACTGCTGATAAAATTCTCCACGCATTGCGATTCTCCAGACAGGGCAAATTCCAGCACATATTACCCAAACTTATACGTCGCGACGAGATGACGCGTTAACACTTCTGCAAAATTCAGGATAAATAACGTCCATCAATCTCACTTTTGGCGAATGGCTGAAGCCAACGCCGTATAGTGATATGATAGAAGTATTCGTGTCTGAGATTGTCTCTGACTCCATAATTCGAAGGTTACAGTTATGATCATCGTTACCGGCGGCGCGGGCTTTATCGGCAGCAACATCGTTAAGGCCCTGAATGATAAAGGCATCACCGATATTCTGGTGGTGGACAACCTGAAAGACGGCACCAAGTTTGTGAACCTGGTGGATCTGGATATCGCGGACTATATGGATAAGGAAGACTTCCTGATCCAGATTATGGCTGGCGAAGAGTTCGGCGATGTCGAAGCGATTTTCCACGAAGGCGCATGCTCTTCCACCACCGAGTGGGACGGCAAGTATATGATGGATAACAACTATCAATACTCCAAGGAGCTGCTGCACTACTGCCTAGAGCGCGAAATCCCGTTCCTGTACGCTTCTTCCGCAGCCACCTACGGCGGACGCACCTCCGACTTTATTGAATCCCGCGAGTACGAAAAACCGTTGAACGTCTACGGTTACTCAAAATTCCTGTTTGATGAATATGTTCGCCAAATCCTGCCTGAAGCGAACTCGCAGATTGTTGGCTTCCGCTATTTCAACGTTTATGGACCGCGTGAAGGCCATAAAGGCAGCATGGCGAGCGTCGCTTTCCATCTCAACACTCAGCTTAACAACGGTGAATCACCGAAGCTGTTTGAAGGTAGCGAGAACTTCAAACGTGACTTCGTCTATGTGGGCGACGTGGCAGATGTAAACCTGTGGTTCCTGGAAAATGGCGTTTCCGGTATCTTCAACCTCGGTACTGGTCGTGCGGAATCCTTCCAGGCCGTAGCAGATGCTACTCTGGCTTATCACAAGAAAGGCCAGATCGAATACATTCCGTTCCCGGATAAGCTGAAAGGCCGCTACCAGGCGTTCACTCAGGCAGATCTGACAAATCTGCGCGCGGCGGGTTACGACAAACCGTTCAAAACCGTTGCTGAAGGTGTAACGGAATACATGGCCTGGCTGAATCGCGACGCATAAGAGCTCTGCATGAAAATACTGGTGATCGGCCCGTCTTGGGTTGGCGACATGATGATGTCGCAAAGTCTCTATCGCACGCTCCAGGCGCGCTATCCCCAGGCGATAATCGATGTGATGGCACCGGCATGGTGCCGTCCATTATTATCGCGGATGCCGGAAGTTAACGAAGCTATCCCTATGCCTCTCGGTCACGGAGCGCTGGAAATCGGCGAACGCCGCAAACTGGGTCATAGCCTGCGTGAAAAGCGCTACGACCGCGCCTACGTCTTACCCAACTCCTTCAAATCTGCATTAGTGCCTTTCTTCGCGGGTATTCCTCATCGCACCGGCTGGCGCGGCGAGATGCGCTACGGTTTACTCAACGATGTACGCGTGCTCGATAAAGAAGCCTGGCCGCTAATGGTGGAACGCTATGTCGCGCTGGCCTATGACAAAGGCATTATGCGTACCGCACAAGATCTGCCGCAGCCATTGTTATGGCCGCAGTTGCAGGTGAGCGAAGGTGAAAAATCATATACCTGTAATCAATTTTCGCTTTCATCAGAACGTCCGATGATTGGCTTTTGCCCGGGTGCGGAGTTTGGTCCGGCAAAACGCTGGCCACACTACCACTATGCGGAACTGGCAAAGCAGCTGATTGATGAAGGTTATCAGGTGGTTCTGTTTGGCTCTGCGAAAGATCATGAAGCGGGCAATGAGATTCTTGCCGCTTTGAATACCGAGCAGCAGGCATGGTGTCGGAACCTGGCGGGGGAAACACAGCTTGATCAAGCGGTTATCCTGATTGCAGCCTGTAAAGCCATTGTCACTAACGATTCTGGCCTGATGCACGTTGCGGCGGCGCTCAATCGTCCGCTGGTTGCCCTGTATGGTCCAAGTAGCCCGGACTTCACACCGCCGCTATCCCATAAAGCGCGCGTGATCCGTCTGATTACCGGCTATCACAAAGTGCGTAAAGGTGACGCTGCGGAGGGTTATCACCAGAGCTTGATCGACATTACTCCCCAGCGCGTACTGGAAGAACTCAACACGCTATTGTTACAAGAGGAAGCCTGACGGATGCGGGTTTTGATCGTTAAAACATCGTCGATGGGCGATGTTCTCCATACGTTGCCCGCACTCACTGATGCCCAGCAGGCAATCCCAGGGATTAAGTTTGACTGGGTGGTGGAAGAAGGGTTCGCACAGATTCCTTCCTGGCACGCTGCCGTTGAGCGAGTTATTCCTGTGGCAATACGTCGCTGGCGTAAAGCCTGGTTCTCGGCCCCCATAAAAGCTGAACGCAAAGCGTTTCGTGAAGCGCTACAAGCAGAGAACTATGACGCAGTTATCGACGCTCAGGGGCTGGTAAAAAGCGCGGCACTGGTGACACGTCTGGCGCATGGCGTAAAGCATGGATTGGACTGGCAAACCGCTCGCGAACCTTTAGCCAGCCTGTTTTACAATTGTAAGCATCATATTGCAAAACAGCAGCACGCCGTAGAACGCACCCGCGAACTGTTTGCCAAAAGTTTGGGCTATAGCAAACCGCAAACCCAGGGCGATTATGCTATCGCACAGCATTTTCTGACGAACCTGCCTACAGATGCTGGCGAATATGCCGTATTTCTTCATGCGACGACCCGTGATGATAAACACTGGCCGGAAGAACACTGGCGAGAATTGATTGGTTTACTGGCTGATTCAGGAATACGGATTAAACTTCCGTGGGGCGCGCCGCATGAGGAAGAACGGGCGAAACGACTGGCGGAAGGATTTGATTATGTTGAAGTATTGCCGAAGATGAGTCTGGAAGGCGTTGCCCGCGTGCTGGCCGGGGCTAAATTTGTAGTGTCGGTGGATACGGGGTTAAGCCATTTAACGGCGGCACTGGATAGACCCAATATCACGGTTTATGGACCAACCGATCCGGGATTAATTGGTGGGTATGGGAAGAATCAGATGGTTTGTAGGGCTCCGGGGAATGAGTTGTCTCAATTGACAGCAAATGCTGTTAAGCGATTCATTGAAGAAAACGCTGAAAACGCTGCTATGATTTAAATTACAACCCCTTAATAGATAATTTTGAAATAAAATCAGCCTCCTTGCTGATTTTATTTCATATATTCATTACTTATCTAATAAATATTGGTCTGATTGTGCTTTAAAATAAGCACAAAGCAATATTATGGTGACAAACACAGCAGTCGGAACCGGTTTAGAAAAGAGTATTACATCACTTAGGCCTACTACCAGTAGTGAAAAAAGCAAGATTAAAATATAAGGTTCTTTAGCAGTTCTTAAGGCATATATGAGTATTGCTGAAAATGCTAAAATTGTTAATACAACTCCAGGAATACCACGCGTTGATAACGTATCTATGAGATCGTTATGCAAATGAGAATCTACAAAGGGTAAAGCGCCACTCAATCTAGGCTCTTTTTCTTCTAGCTCATGTATTTTTTCTGCACGTTTTTCCAGTGATTGTCCTATTGGAGAATATGTTTTTAAGCCAACTTCATACATTGCCAGACGGGCACCGACTGAAGTTCTGGTGTTATCATGCGAATAATTAACTAAATCGTTATTTAAGTCATTCATTCTCATAAGCAATGTATCTTTAAAAGAAAATACACCTGCTAATAATGCAATCGCAATAAAACAATATAACTTATAATTAATTCGCTTATTAATATAACTATCCATTACGATTAATATTAACGCAAAGAATGGAAACACTAATATGGCTGCACGCGTCTCAGTTACTATGACAGCACATAAGCTAAGCATGAAGTTAATTGTATATAATGTTGTTTTATGTCTAAAGTCGGATTTTAAAATGAGAATTGATGCCAGTAAAGAAGGAAAAAGGATGATGTAGCCTGCTGTTGTAGCGTGGGAAGCTGATAATGCAACACGGTCGACGTTTAAATAGAAATGTTGCCACATGGCATGCGCAAAAAAAAGTAACTGCGTTGCCAGGGATGCGAACAGAATTAGTTTCCCAAATTTTATTTTTGTTCTCATCTCATTTTTAGCAAAAAGAACTAAGAAAATAAAAGCGCTACACAAGGCAATTTTTCCTGTTTCCATTGGGCCACGATATGCATTGGTATAAACAGAGCCTGAAACTTTATAATGTGAATACCAGATGATATTTACGATACCCAAAAGACATAATGAGATGAAAATTAACAAAGTAGGATTATTAGTTATTGTTTTTTTTGGTGTCGCAAGAAAATACAATGCAGATATAATTCCAGCTGCATGAAGAAACTTTGTTGCAACATCATCCCATAAAGACAAAGTCATTAAAGAAAAAATACATAATATGAGAATTAAAGACTTTATACCAGAATTAATTTCATTCCAACAAAACGACATATAATTTCAACCTATGCTACGAGGATGGGTTATTTAATGCAAGATCTAACGTTTATTCTTTTTTCTATTTACCAGTCTTACCATCCTCCAGAGAATATAATTTTTTGATGCTAATATTTTTGCTCGTCTCTTATCTCTCTTGCCAGGAAGATTACAATCTCTTAATTCTTTTTCATTGCTTTCAACTAATTGATTCAATAGTTTAAAATCACCATTAAGTAGAACATTCCATAAATAACGAGTTTTATGATAAGCTCTATTTTGACTCAATAATGTATGAATTTCTTCTTTCCGGTTACCTTTGTATAACTGCATCACAGAAGAGTAGATTCTTTCGTGCGCAAATGACTCATGTCGATAATGAGTGATGGTTCTACATGAGTTCATTAAGGAATTTTCTCTATAGTTATGCTTATACATATAATATGGAACCGCATACATATCGCATGTAATTAGCAGTCGATAGATAAAATCAAGATCTTCTCCTAGTCGTAAATCTTCATCAAAAAAAAGATTATTCTCTTCCAGAAGTTGTTTTCTTATAAACAAGCACCCTATATGGAATCTAACCTTTTTATAAAAAAAGTCGAAAAGTAAAGATCCTTCATTAAACTCTGTATTTATAGGTGAGTAAGTAACACCATCTTTTATATAATGGCCATAAAGCCCACAATAAATCGCATCCCCTCCCGTCTCATGTTGTCTGGTATACATCTTCAGCAGATAGTTAGGATCTATCTCATCATCATCATCCATAAAACATATAAACTGTCCTTGCGCCTTGCGGATACCTGTATTCCTGGCAGACGAAACACCGCCATTTTCTTTATTGATAATAATTAATCGAGAGTGGGTTAACCCATACTCTCTCAAAACGTTTGATGTGTTATCTTTAGAACCATCATTAACAATAACAATTTCAAAATTTGGGTAAGTTTGTTTTTCTAATTTCGTTAGAGTTTCAGTAATGTAATCAGATGAATTATACGTCGGTATTATTATGGATACTAAAGGGTAATCATTGCTCATCGTGTTCTCTTGCCTGAACTAATAAAATATGATAGTACTCATCCTTAATTATTATTGTAACTCAGACATCCATGATTTTTATTATTATCCAAATAGTTTTCTTTTATACTTATTTAATTTAAATTTAATGAAGTAAATAAAAGCGTTAAACGTATCACCATTTTTCTTTGCATGTTGATATTTCACTTGATACTGCTTTTCATTCGTGGCTGGAATAAACGCCACATCATTCCAGCAAGAAGCCTGATAAGCCTCATTAAAATACTTCTGGCAGGGATAATTCGTCCAGTCGTTCCAGGGCTTCGTTACGCCAACATAATGAATCAGCTTAGTATCATCGGTAATGGTCTTTTTATAATCTTCATCGCTTTTATTTTTTAACTCATAGTCAATGCCATAAAAGCAATCATAATCGCCGCTAATAAAATTACAATGACCAAAGAACAGAATATTTAAAATATCCTGATCAAGGCATTTATACTTCGTGTGCTGCGGGTCACTTGCCAGCATAGCAATGGCTTTATTCATAAAATCATTTTTCGCCCATGCTTCAAGCTGCAGATATACTACACCGGCGTTGAAATAATTCCCTGGAAGTCCCTCTATAGCCAGACGCTTCGCTGGTTTTTCCTGCATAAAAGGCACATCTTTAATAACAGCTGCGAACTTATCCTCATCAAAATTAATATCAAGCAATCCAGCTAATGAGCCTTTACAGATGACATCAGCATCGATATATAACAGATTTTCAATAGTTTCACTCAAATACTGGAACGCAACTAAACGGAAGAATGTTGCATAAGACCACTGTTTCAGGCTGGGGAAGATATCAATAAAGGCATTGGAGACTTTATAAATTATTACTTCAACGTTAGCATTTTTGCTGGTAAAAGCATTAACACGTTGTAGATAATCTTCATCAATGTAGTCGGTAAAGAGATGAAACTTAACCGCAAGGTCCGGGTTATGCATAACAACTGATTGCATAGATACTGCCGCACCAAATAAAAAGTTACGGTCAATACCGTAAGCGATATTTAACACACGATCGGTGTTAGCAATTTCCCCAGAGACAGCGACTTCAGTAATACTCTCAGCTAATAAATCCATGTTGGTTCCGTTTTGACTGTGTGGTTTACGCTTTGCCTTTTAATTTTTTAATAAATTTGCGTAGTTTGGTTCTGTAGATTACTGAATAGTAGCCATAATCTTTTATTTCGTTGGCAATACCCAGGTGACGTTCCATGGCCAGACGATCACGAGCTTTACGCTCTGCCGTACAGCTTTTACCGGATAGGTCAATTATCCTGACACCATCTTTACTAACGATAAAGTTACCCCGGTGTGGGTCGCCCGATAGCATATTTAAGGCATGCAATTTTTCCATTGAAGCCTTAATTTCTGCTTTAACATTTTCTGGAATAATCGGCATATCATTGAGCTCTACGCCCTCGACATACTCGATAAGCATGATAAAAACACTGGCATAGTTGAAAATTTTACGCCCAGCCAGAAAATAAAAATCATTAGGAAAAGTAAGACCTGCACTTATGACACGATCGGTTTCAACGATCAAATTCTGATAGTAGTCACCTTTTACAAAAGATTTTAAAAAACGTTCATTCCTTTTCGTTTTCGGAGCAAAGACTTTAAAAACATAGCGACCATATTTCGTATCAATCAACGATACTTTGGTATCATCAATATTACATAATACTTTTACTGTTTTAAAATTATAGGCCAGTATTTCATCAAAGATTTCTTTATATTTATTATCATTATCTTTGTAATAAAATGAGAAGCCGCGATAACGTATACTTGTAATCATAAGAGTAATTTATTTCTTAAGCTTGTACTTAATTAATGAAGTTATGCCTTTTATATACTCACCATGGGCAAACAGATGCTTATATTGTTTCTGCATTTCTGCAACAGTCCGCGCCTCTTTAAGAGGATATTTCTTCCAGGGAGATTGTTCACGCGCGATATTAAAGTATGATGCAGACGGATATCCAGCCCAGCTATGCCATGGTTTAGTTATCCCTGTATAGTGAATCAACACTGTTTTATCGGTAATGGTTTGCTGATACTTTCGATGACTACGATCATAAAGTTCGTTTTTCAGGGTATAAATAGTATCAAAATCCTTCGCAAGGTAGATATTATTCATATTAAATGCGATATTCAACGCATCCTGATCTAAATATTTAAGAGAGCCATATTTAGTTTCCCCTCGTAAAAGTTTGAGTAAATACGGTGTCAAATTTGCTTCATGCCATTTTTTAAGATTGACATAGATAACGCCTGCATTGAAATAACGTCCATTCATTTCGGGAATGTTGAGGCGTTTTGCACATGCCGCCTGAGTACTATCATTGTCAGGAATGACCGCAGCAAACTCATCTTTAAATATAATTTCTGTGAGAGGTTTCAGGCTTCCTTTACAAACAACATCGGCATCCAGATACAGCAGTGTGGAAATACTTTCACTCAGATATTCAAAAGACAATACCCTGAAGTATGTCGCGTATGACCAAAACTGTGACGTCGGCAGATCAGCAAAGTATTTGGGGTCAATTAAATATACAATAATTGAGGTATTAAATTGTTTTGCTGTTTCATTAAATGACTTTAAATAATCATCATCCACATAATCAGTGAAAACATGAAAGACAAAATTAATATCTGAATTATTAATCAAAACGGAAGAAATTGAAACGCCAGCACCATACAAAAAATTCTTATCGATACCGTAGGAAACATTTAGCTCTGGGGCGTTTTCTTTTTTATTATCTGCTAAATACGAAAACCGTTCTTTTATAAATTCATTCATTTAACTTTTCTCAATTTCATTTTATTATCTTTAAATAAAAATAATAAATATAATTCATTATCCCGTTAATTGGTTTATTTTGTTTAAAATTATGCTTGGCGCAATAACGAGCATAGTTTGAGTTAACTGGCCGCATTAACGGTTCATTTTTCCAGGGCGATGCTTCTTTGGCTTTGATAAAAGGTTGCGCACTTGGATAACCGGCCCAGTAATGCCAGGGTTTTGTCGGGCCGACATAATGAATTAATACGGTTTCATCATTAATTGGACAAACAAATGATTTTTTTAATTCATAATTTAAACTAAATTGCGTATTGTATTTAGCATCAATGAATTTAACTTTCCCTAACAGGATAAGATTAAGGATATCTTGATCCATATAGGTGAAACGGGAAACGATGGCTTTATCAGCAAGCATCGACATCGCTTTAGCAGAAACGGACTCCTGCGCCCACGCTAGCGTATTAATTAACAGGACACCTGAATTAAAGTAGCCCTTTTCAAGTTCATTACACTGCAGACTTTGACCCCGTAACGACCACCAGTTAGCATCGCGTTCAGTAACAACAGCAGCAACGTTATTGGCAAGATCCATTGTTATCAGCGGCTTTAAGTTTCCCTGACAGGCGATATCAGCATCCAGGTAAAGGATCTTATCTTGTTGATCAATAAAGTAATCTGCAATTACAAAACGGAAATACATGGCAATAGACCAATTTTTGGTCGTCGGTAATGCCTTAAGCCGTTCACAATTTACTAGATGGATCTGGATACAGGTACGATAGCTTTTCGCCAATTGGGCTAAACGCTGGATATCGGCTTCAGGGATATCATCAATAAAAACGTGGAAAACAAAACTCACGTCGTTGTTATGTAACAAAACTGACGTGATTGAAACACCACAACCAAAAAGAAAGTTTTTATCAATGCCATAAGCAACATGGAATGATGATGCTACTGACGCCGCTGGCCTTTCATCGAAGATGATTGTCTTATTGATCATCTCTTGTGGATTAAAATAGTGGGCACTCATATTTCTCTCCGGAAATTACAACGATTTTCGAATCGTTCTTTCCCTGATTTTTGTGGCTTTTGCTTCTGCTTGCGACAGCAGTCCTTGTTCCTGCTTGAGAATGTCTTTAAGCGGGGCGGCAAAATACACTTTCATAAACCGCCAGATATCCCGCTGAGTCAGGCCAATATTCATTGAAGAAAAATAAAGCCCTATAAGATCTTTATCGCGCCAACGACGTGGAACGCGCGTGCGAAGCTGCGCCCGGTGTAGGTCAATTACCGAAATTTTTAACTCCTCTTCCTTACCGGAAAAAGGCAAGTGCAGCAGGAAATGACAGATATAACAGTCACGGTGGTTAATGCCCGCAGCATGCATATCACGCACCATCGTCGCGACACGCTTAATAAGCATACGCTTTACGCGAACATCTGGTGGGTTAGTCGCCCAGTCAGCACAGTAATCTTCCAGACTGATGGTTGGGGTCAGATCTTCGGTAATAATAAACGAGGTTCTGCTCAGCGGATTAATACCTTTTTCGCCAAATGCCACCCCATACATAGTATCAACGCCGACATCCCGCAGTCGATGAATCGCACTCCATTCGCGGTCTGCGCCTAATACTGGCATCCGCAATGAGAGTAAATTTTTGATTATCTCTTTCAGGGTCGTGCCGCGATGCCATTTGAGAAAATAGCTTTTGCCCGCCATTTCAAATCGCAGAGTGCGGCGAGTTTCCAGTTCACGAAAAACCTCACCCTGCAAGGTTTTAACTTCCTCAAAAGGATCTTTACCGCGCCATAACGTGGCAAACGGCTCTTTAAGTTCAACCATCCAGACCACCCGTTATGATATCCGCCGCTTTCTCTGGCAGACTGTATAAATCTTGTGTATCAGCATAATGTCGCGCATTTTCCGCCCAGGCCTGGCGCAATGAAGATTGCGTTAACGCTTTGCGTAAAATCTCATTCAATGTTTCCTGGCGGAATGGCTCAGCAATAGCCTCGCCGCAATTGGCGTCGACAATATAATGCGCATAGCCACAAACGGCTGTTGTTAGTACCGGTAATCCTGCAGTAATCGCTTCCAGTAGCACAATTCCCGCTGCTTCCTGGTAGGCAGGATGCAGTAATAAATCCGCCGCCGCCATTAATTCCGAGACATCGTTGCGCCCCGAGAAGAAGTGAACATTACTGCGCACGCCGCGTTTTTCTGCCAGCGCCTCAAATTTTCGCGGTTTATCCTGTCCAACAACATATAGCAATGTGTTGTGGCGCAGCGAATCCGGTAACGAAGCAAGTGCTTCAATGGAACGATCGACACCTTTACGCGTGAAGTCTGAACCGACCTGCAACAATAAATATTGTTGTTCGGTTATTCCATTCTTCTTACGGAAGATTTCACGGCTATTAGCTGGCTGCTGGCTATATTTACGATCAGGATAAATCCCCGGTGGCAGAATATGAAAACGCTCCGCTTCAGTCTGATAATGTTTCTGGAAATCGGCGATTTGCTTATCTGTCAGCATCAGCAGCTGTGTCGGCTTTCCCTGTTCGAAGGTTGCCCGCTCAAAGGCGGCATAATGGCGATAACGTGACGTCAGGTGATAGAAAAAGCCTTTTTCCTGCGCGACTTTCTCGGCATAACAAACATCAGCGGCATAATAAACGTCCAGCCCCGGCATTTTGTTGAATCCAACGACTTTATCGACGGGATGTTCGCGTAAATGTTTTTGCACCCAGGCAAAATACTCCGCATTGCGCCCGTGATTGGTATGCGATTTAACCGGCACTTTGATCAGTTCAAATACATCAGGGTATTCGCCTTCCCACGACTGGGTATAAACCCGAACATGATGACCTCGGGCGGCGACTGTCTGAGCAATACGCATAAAATCGCGCTGCAAACCGCCAAAGGGAAAATATTTATATAAACAAAAAGCAACGATCATAACGACGTACCTGTCGTGGAGGAGGGCAGTAATTTATCGACAGCAGCAATGACATCTGCCGCCGGAATAACCGAAAGATACATCTCATTTCGGTCACGCTGATCGCGCGTTGGCATTTCCCGGTAATCTCCCGCCCAGAATTGAATCATGTTATTTGACCAGGGACGCCAGAAAATATGGTCTGTCGCACCAAACAGCGATATCAGCGGCGTATTAACTGCAGCGGCAATATGCGCCGGTGCGGAATCAACGCCAATAAACAGCTGCGCATGATCGATTAACGCACCAAGTTCCGGGAAGGTCACCTTTCCAGCCAGCGCCGTTACTGGTGGCGTCTGGCATCCCTGCGCAATTTCATTGACGCAGGCCAGATCGTCTTTATCTGGGCCGGACGTCAGAACAACTTCATAACCACGAACATGTAAGGCATCAATCACAGCGGAAAACTTGGCGTTGTCCCAGCATTTGAAGATTTGCCGCGCCGTAGGTTGGATAACCACATAATTTTGTCCAACACCAGCGTGATCAAGTTCGCGACGCATACGTTTCCAGCTTGCAGGCGGGTAACTCATGGTTGTCTGCTTCACCAACGAATCAACTCCCAATGGGGTCAGCACGGATAAGTTACTTTCCACCACATTTCCACCCTGCAACGGCACCAAATGGGTGAAACTTTTACGCCAAAAAGCAGACTGCCGATGATGATAATCCTGGGAAATTTTCACACGGGCATTTAATAAGCGAACCAGTATAGCAACCATCCATTGATCGGTGAGATTGACGATAAGGTCATACTTATTGGCACGTAATACCTTGATGAGATGAAAAAAGTTGGCAATTTTTTCTGAGGCTTTTGCTTTTTTATTTTTTATGCCGTAGAGCGCGTTAATCTCTGGATTTTCAGACAGGATCGGGATGGTGTCCTGATAAAGCAGCACATCGATTTTTGCGTCAGGGTAATTTTTTTTCAGCGAACTAATGACGGGAGTAGTTAATAACATATCCCCATGAAAACGCATCTTAATGAGCAAAATTCTTCGAAATAGCTTATCCACAAGTAACTCTTTTTGTTGAGATTATCCGATTAAGGTGAAGCAGAAAAAGCACGCTACCGCCCCAGGCTCAACAGCTACCTGAATACTGATACCGCACTGATATTGACGCGCTAGTGTATCACTTCTTTCGCGGCAATCCGACCCGAATGATTTTTAAGCACATTGTTGATTTTCAATAAAGAAATCAATCAAATAAAATCATTAGCAACCATATTCTTTCACTGTTGCTCTGCGATTCCTTCCTGCACGTACAGCAGAAATCAATGAATCGCATAAAAATACAAAAAAAGTATAGATGTTCAGCAAGAATTGGCGGGTAAATTGCTATTTAAGTCAAAAACGGGAAAAGTAATGGTAAAGCCACAGCTAAATACATAGAATCCCCAGCACATCCATAAGTCAGCTATTTACTATGCTCGAATTGCTTTACACCGCCCTTCTCTACCTTATTCAGCCGCTGATCTGGATACGGCTCTGGGTGCGCGGACGTAAGGCTCCGGCCTATCGAAAACGCTGGGGTGAACGTTACGGTTTTTACCGCCATCCGCTAAAACCAGGCGGCATTATGCTGCACTCCGTCTCCGTCGGTGAAACTCTGGCGGTGATCCCGTTGGTGCGCGCGCTGCGTCATCGTTATCCTGATTTACCGATTACCGTTACAACCATGACGCCAACCGGTTCGGAGCGCGTACAATCGGCTTTCGGGAAGGATGTTCAGCACGTTTATCTGCCGTATGACCTGCCCGATGCACTTAATCGTTTCCTGAATAAAGTCGACCCTAAACTGGTGTTGATTATGGAAACCGAACTATGGCCTAACCTGATTGCGGCGCTACATAAACGTAAAATTCCGCTGGTGATCGCGAACGCGCGACTCTCTGCCCGCTCGGCCGCAGGTTATGCCAAACTGGGTAAATTCGTCCGTCGCTTGCTGCGTCGTATTACGCTGATTGCCGCCCAAAATGAAGAAGATGGTGCACGTTTTGTGGCGCTGGGCGCAAAAAATAACCAGGTAACCGTTACCGGTAGCCTGAAATTCGATATTTCTGTAACGCCGCAGTTGGCTGCTAAAGCCGTGACGCTGCGCCGCCAGTGGGCACCACACCGCCCGGTATGGATTGCCACCAGCACTCACGAAGGTGAAGAGAGTGTGGTGATCGCCGCACATCAGGTATTGTTACAGCAATTCCCGAATTTATTGCTCATCCTGGTACCCCGTCATCCAGAACGCTTCCCGGATGCGATTAACCTTGTCCGCCAGGCTGGACTAAGCTATATCACACGCTCTTCAGGGGAAGTCCCCTCCACCAGCACGCAGGTTGTGGTTGGCGATACGATGGGCGAGTTGATGTTACTGTACGGCATTGCCGATCTCGCCTTTGTTGGCGGTTCACTGGTTGAACGTGGTGGGCATAATCCGCTGGAAGCTGCCGCACACGCTATTCCGGTATTGATGGGGCCGCATACTTTTAATTTTAAAGACATTTGCGCGCGGCTGGAGCAGGCAAGCGGGCTGATTACCGTTACCGATGCCACTACGCTTGCAAAAGAGGTTTCCTCTTTACTCACCGACGCCGATTACCGTAGTTTCTATGGCCGTCATGCCGTTGAAGTACTGTATCAAAACCAGGGCGCGCTACAGCGCCTGCTTCAACTGCTGGAACCTTACCTGCCACCGAAAACGCATTGAGGTTGTTATGCAAAAACGGGCGATTTATCCGGGTACTTTCGATCCCATTACCAATGGTCATATCGATATCGTGACGCGCGCCACGCAAATGTTCGATCACGTTATTCTGGCGATTGCCGCCAGCCCCAGTAAAAAACCGATGTTTACCCTGGAAGAGCGTGTGGCGCTGGCACAGCAGGCAACCGCGCATCTGGGGAACGTGGAAGTAGTTGGGTTTAGTGATTTGATGGCGAACTTCGCCCGTAATCAACACGCTACGGTGCTGATTCGTGGCCTGCGTGCGGTGGCGGATTTTGAATATGAAATGCAGCTGGCGCATATGAATCGCCACTTAATGCCGGAACTGGAAAGTGTGTTTCTGATGCCGTCGAAAGAGTGGTCGTTTATCTCTTCATCGTTGGTGAAAGAGGTGGCGCGCCATCAGGGCGATGTCACCCATTTCCTGCCGGAGAATGTCCATCAGGCGCTGATGGCGAAGTTAGCGTAGCGTTTATGCCGGATGGTATGCGATCCGGCGCGCATGAATTACTTCTGGCACTGCCGACAATAAAACGTTGCCCGCTGCGCATGTTTAGTCGCCACAATCGGCGTACCGCACACCCGACACGGCTCACCTTTTCGCCCGTAAACCTGCAATTCCTGAGCGAAATAGCCCGGTTTACCATCACTTTGCAGAAAATCTTTCAGCGTTGTACCACCCTGCTCAATCGAACGCAGCAACACCGCTTTAATCACCCGAGCTAACAATTCACACTCTGCCAGCGACAGTGATGACGCCAGCCGATCCGGATGGATCCCCGCCGCAAACAGTGATTCGCTGGCATAGATATTCCCTACCCCTACCACCAGCTTGTTATCCATCAGCCACGGTTTAATCGCCGTTTTTTTCTTCGCGCACTTCTGATGCAGATACTCACCATTGAAATCGTCGCTAAGCGGCTCCGGTCCAAGATGGGCCAGCACATTATGCCCTTCCAGCTCTTTGGTCCACAGCCAGGCACCAAAGCGGCGCGGATCGGTGTAGCGCAGCACTTTGCCGTTGCTCATCACCAAATCCACATGGTCATGCTTTTCAGGGGGAAGTTCTTCTGGAAGGATGCGCAGGCTGCCAGACATCCCTAAATGAATGATAATCCAGCCCTCAGGCAGCTCCAGCAGCAGATATTTAGCCCGCCGCTGCACGCTAAGCACTGGTTGGTCGCTTAAACGGTAGATCTCTTCTGAAACCGGCCAGCGCAAGCGTCCGTTGCGCACCACTGCATGAAGAATGGTTGCACCAACGAGATGCGGTTCTATGCCGCGGCGGCTGGTTTCAACTTCGGGTAATTCAGGCATAGCATCTCCAGGAATGAACAGATGCAGTCAATATGGGGGCAAGCAGATAACAAAAAACCCCGCCGGAGCGAGGTTTTTTGTTACATCAAAGCGAGAATTATTTGATTTTCGCTTCTTTGTAGATCACGTGCTGGCGAACAACTGGATCGAATTTTTTCAGTTCCAGTTTTTCCGGCTTAGTACGTTTGTTCTTCGTAGTGGTATAGAAGTGACCAGTACCGGCAGAAGAAACCAGCTTGATTTTCTCACGAATACCTTTAGCCATGATTTATTTCCTCTAAGTACTTAGTACTTTTCGCCACGGGCACGCAGTTCAGCCAGAACTGTATCGATGCCTTTTTTATCGATTACACGCATACCTTTAGCAGATACGCGCAGGGTGACAAAACGCTTCTCGCTCTCAACCCAGAAACGGTGAGAGTGCAGGTTCGGCAGGAAACGGCGTTTAGTCGCGTTCAGTGCGTGGGAACGGTTGTTACCGGTCACCGGACGCTTGCCAGTAACTTGGCAGACTCGGGACATGTCTATTCTCCAAAAATCAAATTAGCTCGAGCTTCGTATGGGGTATTGGCGCCTCGTCAGGCTTTACAGCCCAGTCATCGCAGTTCTATGTGAACTCTCGATTGCCAGGCCCAAATGCCAAACCCGAGATTCTCAAAGGTGGCGTAGTATACGCTGACTCAGCGATGTGCTCAAGTCCCGAACAGACAAAGATCCCGAAGGATCGCGCATAGCGGGTTAAATCCAGCCGCGTTCGGCAAAAGAAACATTCTCTCCACGCCCAATCACGATATGGTCGAGCACGCGTAAATCCATGAACTGACAACTCTTTATTATCCGTTCAGTAATGAGTTTATCCGCTTTACTGGGTTCAGCACAACCCGAAGGGTGATTATGTGCAAGGATCAGCGCCGAGGCGTTTATTTTTATCGCTTCGCGGATAATTTCCCGAGGATGGACTTCAACATGGTTTAGCGTGCCGGAAAAAAAGACGGCTATGCGTTATAACCCGGTGTTGTGAGTCGAGAAAGATCACCATAAAGATCTCCCGCTCCTCACCCGTAAGCTGGCTTTGTAAAAATTCCCGCGTCATCTCCGGGCTGAGTAAAGGGCTTTCTTCACGCATCCGCACGTTGTAGTAACGCCGCGCCAGTTCAGCAATCCCCTTTAACTGGGCAAATTTCGCCACGCCAATTCCATGAACGCCACTAAATTGTTCATATTCAGAGGTTAACAAGCCATAAAGAGAGCCGAAATTCTCCAGCATCTCTTTTGCCAGGGTTAATACATCTTTACCGCGCGTTCCGGTACGCAGAAATAGCGCCAGCAGCTCGACATCCGTTAAGGCGCTAATACCAAACTTCAGCATTTTTTCGCGCGGCATCAACAGCTGTGAATTGTTTTTCACCTTCACCTCCTTTGTGGTGCTCGCATCCTGTCATAGCCGTTCCGTTAAATCGACGGCCAGTTTTCAATCCTGGAAAGCGCCTCGCAAAGTGATTCTCAGGTGAAGGCACGACAACAAAAGTATTGTGATAAAATCGCCAACTTCTGGTGTCACCCAACAGGAAAAATCATCATGAGCCTGGCCGGTAAAAAAATCGTTCTCGGCGTTAGCGGCGGTATTGCTGCCTATAAAACCCCTGAACTGGTGCGTCGTTTGCGCGATCGCGGGGCCGACGTCCGCGTAGCCATGACCGAAGCGGCAAAAGCCTTTATCACCCCACTTAGCTTGCAGGCGGTTTCTGGTTATCCCGTTTCCGACAGTTTGCTGGACCCGGCAGCCGAAGCCGCTATGGGCCATATTGAGCTGGGTAAATGGGCTGATTTAGTGATTCTCGCCCCTGCCACGGCAGATTTGATTGCCCGTGTTGCTGCCGGAATGGCGAATGACCTGGTATCGACGATTTGTCTGGCTACACCTGCGCCTGTAGCCGTGCTCCCCACCATGAACCAGCAGATGTACCGTGCCGCTGCCACGCAGCATAATTTAGAGGGGCTTGCTTCCCGTGGTTTGCTCATCTGGGGGCCAGACAGTGGCAGTCAGGCTTGTGGTGATATCGGTCCTGGGCGAATGCTCGATCCGTTAACCATTGTGGATATGGCGGTGGCGCATTTTTCGCCCGTCAACGACCTGAAACATCTGAACATTATGATTACCGCCGGTCCGACGCGTGAACCGCTCGATCCCGTGCGTTATATCTCTAATCACAGCTCCGGCAAGATGGGTTTTGCTATCGCCGCCGCCGCTGCCCGTCGTGGCGCGAACGTCACGCTGGTATCAGGTCCGGTTTCACTACCGACGCCACCGTTTGTTAAACGTGTTGATGTGATGACCGCGCTGGAAATGGAAGCCGCCGTGAATGCTTCTGTACAGCAGCAAAATATTTTTATCGGCTGCGCCGCCGTGGCGGATTATCGCGCAGCTACCGTGGCCCCAGAAAAAATCAAAAAGCAGGCCACGCAGGGTGATGAATTAACAATAAAAATGGTTAAAAACCCCGATATCGTCGCAGGCGTTGCCGCACTAAAAGACCATCGACCCTACGTCGTTGGATTTGCCGCCGAAACAAATAATGTGGAAGAATACGCCCGGCAAAAACGTATCTGTAAAAACCTTGATCTGATCTGCGCGAACGATGTTTCCCAGCCAACTCAAGGATTTAACAGCGACAACAACGCATTACACCTTTTCTGGCAGGACGGAGATAAAGTCTTACCGCTTGAGCGCAAAGAGCTCCTTGGCCAACTATTACTCGACGAGATCGTGACCCGTTATGATGAAAAAAATCGACGTTAAGATTCTGGACCCGCGCGTTGGGAAGGAATTTCCGCTCCCGACTTATGCCACCTCTGGCTCTGCCGGACTTGACCTGCGTGCCTGTCTCGACGACGCCGTAGAACTGGCTCCGGGTGACACTACGCTGGTTCCGACCGGGCTGGCGATTCATATTGCCGATCCTTCACTGGCGGCAATGATGCTGCCGCGCTCCGGATTGGGACATAAGCACGGTATCGTGCTTGGTAACCTGGTAGGATTGATCGATTCCGACTATCAGGGCCAGTTGATGATTTCCGTGTGGAACCGTGGTCAGGACAGCTTCACCATTCAACCTGGCGAACGCATCGCCCAGATGATTTTTGTTCCGGTAGTACAGGCTGAATTTAATCTGGTGGAAGATTTCGACGCCACCGACCGCGGTGAAGGCGGCTTTGGTCACTCTGGTCGTCAGTAACACATACGCATCCGAATAACGTCATAACATAGCCGCAAACATTTCGTTTGCGGTCATAGCGTGGGTGCCGCCTGGCAAGTGCTTATTTTCAGGGGTATTTTGTAACATGGCAGAAAAACAAACTGCGAAAAGGAACCGTCGCGAGGAAATACTTCAGTCTCTGGCGCTGATGCTGGAATCCAGCGATGGAAGCCAACGTATCACGACGGCAAAACTGGCCGCCTCTGTCGGCGTTTCCGAAGCGGCACTGTATCGCCACTTCCCCAGTAAGACCCGCATGTTCGATAGCCTGATTGAGTTTATCGAAGATAGCCTGATTACTCGCATCAACCTGATTCTGAAAGATGAGAAAGACACCACAGCGCGCCTGCGTCTGATTGTGTTGCTGCTTCTCGGTTTTGGTGAGCGTAATCCTGGCCTGACCCGCATCCTCACTGGTCATGCGCTAATGTTTGAACAGGATCGCCTGCAAGGGCGCATCAACCAGCTGTTCGAGCGTATTGAAGCGCAGCTGCGTCAGGTATTGCGTGAAAAGAGAATGCGTGAGGGTGAAGGTTACACCACCGATGAAACCCTGCTGGCAAGCCAGATCCTGGCCTTCTGTGAAGGTATGCTGTCACGTTTTGTCCGCAGCGAATTTAAATACCGCCCGACGGATGATTTTGACGCCCGCTGGCCGCTAATTGCGGCACAGTTGCAGTAATATGACGCCGGATGACTTTTCATCCGGCGAGTTTCTTTAAACGCCAAACTCTTCGCGATAGGCCTTAACCGCCGCCAGATGTTCCGCCATTTCCGGCTTCTCTTCCAGGTAAGCAATCAGGTCTTTCAGGGTGATGATAGAGATCACTTTGCAGTTGTAATCACGCTCAACTTCCTGAATCGCCGAAATCTCGCCGCGCCCCCGTTCCTGACGATCAAGCGAAATCAACACGCCAGCAAGCGTCGCGCCATTAGCCTGAATAATCTCCATCGATTCGCGAATCGCCGTTCCGGCGGTGATCACATCATCTACCAGCATTACGCGTCCTTGTAACGCGCTACCAACCAGATTGCCGCCTTCACCGTGGTCTTTTGCCTCTTTGCGGTTAAAGCAGTACGGCAGGTCAAGGTCATGATGCTCCGCCAGCGCCACGGCGGTAGTGGTGGCAATCGGGATCCCTTTGTAAGCAGGGCCAAACAGCAGATCGAACTCAAGGCCGGAATCCACCAACGCTTCAGCGTAAAAACGGCCTAACAGTGCCAGATCGCGCCCGGTATTAAACAGCCCGGCGTTGAAGAAATAGGGGCTTTTGCGCCCGGACTTCAACGTAAACTCGCCAAACTTTAACACCTGCTTGCCAAGCGCAAATTCAATAAACTGGCGCTGATATGGTTTCATGCCTTCGCTCCTCATCTTACTTTTCTACAGACAAAAAAAAGGCGACTCATCAGTCGCCTTAAAAATCAGTTTGCCAGCGCCGCCTTCTGCGTCGCTACAATGGATTCGATTCCCCCTCGGGCCAGAGCCAACAAGGTGAGTAGCTCTTCATGGGTGAACGGCTCGCCTTCTGCCGTCCCCTGCACTTCAATGATGCGCCCGTCTTCGGTCATCACTACGTTCATGTCGGTCTCTGCGGCAGAGTCTTCAACGTATTCCAGATCGCAAACCGCTTCGCCGTTCACAATTCCGACAGAAACTGCGGCTACCATCCCTTTCATCGGGTTGGTTTTCAGCTTGCCGTTTTCCACCAGCTTCTGTAGCGCATCTGCCAGCGCCACGCAGGCACCCGTAATCGACGCGGTACGCGTGCCACCATCAGCCTGAAGCACGTCGCAGTCCAGCGTAATGGTGAACTCACCCAGCGCTTTCAAATCTACTGCCGCGCGAAGAGCACGGGCGATCAGACGCTGGATTTCCATTGTGCGTCCACCCTGCTTACCTTTCGCCGCTTCACGAGCGTTACGGGTGTGGGTAGAACGTGGCAGCATGCCGTACTCTGCGGTGATCCAGCCCTGGCCCTGACCTTTCAGGAAGCGCGGCACGCCTTCTTCAATAGAGGCGGTACACAACACTTTGGTATCGCCAAATTCGACCAGCACCGAGCCTTCTGCATGTTTTGTATAGTTACGAGTCAGGGTAACGGGACGCACCTGATTATTGCTACGGCCTGCTGGACGCATATTGAAATCTCCGGCTTGAAACAAATGTGGCTGCGCATTATACGGACTTCCGGCGGTTATTCCTATCCTGACAAGGCATCGATGGCTATAATCCTTCCACCTCTCCTTTTATAAACAGGAACGTCTATGATCCGCAGTATGACCGCCTACGCCCGGCGTGAAATCAAGGGTGAATGGGGGAGCGCAACCTGGGAAATGCGCTCGGTAAACCAGCGTTATCTGGAAACTTACTTTCGTCTGCCGGAGCAGTTCCGTAGCCTTGAACCTGTCGTTCGCGAGCGTATTCGTTCTCGCCTGACGCGCGGTAAAGTGGAATGTACCCTGCGCTATGAGCCAGATATTAGCGCGCAAGGTGAGCTGATCCTCAACGAAAAACTGGCTAAACAGCTGGTAACTGCCGCGAACTGGGTAAAAATGCAGAGTGACGAAGGGGAAATCAACCCGGTTGATATTCTACGCTGGCCGGGCGTGATGGCAGCCCAGGAGCAGGATCTTGACGCCATTGCCGCTGAAATTCTCGCGGCGCTGGATGGTACGCTGGACGACTTTATTGTCGCGCGCGAAACCGAAGGTCAGGCACTGAAAGCATTGATCGAGCAGCGTCTGGAAGGCGTCACCGCCGAAGTGGTCAAAGTCCGCGCCCATATGCCGGAAATCCTGCAATGGCAGCGTGAGCGTCTGGTCGCGAAGCTGGAAGATGCTCAGGTTCAGTTGGAAAACAACCGTCTGGAGCAGGAGCTGGTTCTGCTGGCACAACGAATTGACGTTGCCGAAGAACTGGACCGCCTGGAAGCGCATGTCAAAGAGACCTACAACATTCTGAAGAAAAAAGAAGCCGTTGGTCGTCGTCTGGACTTTATGATGCAGGAATTCAACCGCGAGTCGAACACTCTTGCGTCGAAGTCTATCAATGCCGAAGTGACAAACTCCGCGATTGAGCTGAAAGTGTTGATTGAGCAGATGCGCGAGCAGATTCAGAATATCGAGTAAGCTATCAGCAACATTTAGGACGACGCATAAATCACACCAAGCCCGCAACCCAGCGGGCTTTTTTGTTATCATGGGCTATCATAAAGACGCAACAAAGCGCATGATTATGGTGTACACAAAGGTGTACCCAATGAGGTTTGGGTACATTGCTTTGGGTACACCCCCTATTCAAAGTTTGGATATTCGCAAAATGCCAAAACTAACAGACATGCAGATCCGCGCATGGATTAAGAGCGGAGAGCGATTCGAGGGGCGGGCAGACGGTAACGGTTTATACCTACGTTACCGTGAAGCCGACAAAACCCCCACATGGAGATTCCGCTATAAACTCGCAGGGAAGTCCCGCGCCATGCTAATTGGTTCGTATAGCGAGCTATCACTATCAAAGGCCAGAGAGACAGCCAAAGAGCTATCGGCTCGCGTTGCGCTGGGCTATGACGTTGCAGGAGAGAAGCAGAAGCACAAAACCGAAGCACTGGCGAAGATGGAAGCAGAGAAGAACGCTATGCGCGTTTCAGAGCTTGCCGCTGAATACTTTGAGCGTCAGATCCTCCCGCGCTGGAAGCACCCCGATATACTCCGCCGCCGTATCGACAAAGATATAAACCCCTGCATTGGCAGCATGAAGGTAGAGGACGTGAAACCGCGCCATATCGATGACATGCTGAAAGGTATTGTTGACCGTGGAGCGCCGACCATAGCAACGGACGTGCTGAGATGGACGCGCCGCATATTCGACTACGGAATCAAACGGCACGCGCTAGAGATTAACCCCTGTTCAGCCTTTGAGGTGGCAGACGCCGGAGGGAAAGAAGCTGCCCGTGACCGCTGGTTAACCCGCGATGAGTTAATCCAGCTATTCAAAGCCATGCGCACGGCTAAGGGATTCAGTCGCCAGAACGAAATCACGTTCAAATTACTGTTAGCGTTATGCGTCCGCAAAATGGAATTATGCGCCGCACGATGGGAAGAGTTTGATTTAGATGGTGCGGTATGGCATTTGCCGGAAGAACGCAGCAAAAACGGAGACCCTATTGATATACCTCTACCTTCCCCAGCCGTTGAATGGTTGAGAGAGCTACACACCTTTTCATGTAATAGCGCATGGGTGCTTCCGGCCAGGAAGATGCAAAACAGAATGATCCCACATATTCAGGAAAGCACTTTACCCGTAGCACTGGCTAAGGTTCGCGCCAAAATGCCGGATGTGCCTAATTTCACGATTCACGACTTTCGACGCACCGCACGTACTCATTTAGCAGCGTTGGGTGTTGATCCTGTTGTGGCGGAACGATGCCTCAATCATCGCATTAAGGGCGTAGAGGGGATTTATAACCGCCATCAGTATTTTGATGAGCGTAAAGCAGCACTGGCACAGTGGGCTGATCTGCTAGTGGCACTGGAAAGCGGAAAAGACTACAACGTAACGCCTCTCAGAAGGGCGAACTAACTGAATAGATTGAGCCTAGCTCGACGGGGCGAAAAGCGGGAAGCCTTACCGCCTGGCTCAATCACAAAATAAGGCGCAGCGTAAAAGGTGACGCAATGAAAAAATTACCACCCGCCCCTTTTTTCAGGCTTAACAGAGCAGCCGAATTATTAGAAATAGATATTGATGATCTTTTGATTATGGCGGCGGCAGAATCTATATATTTGAGCGCGTACCTTTGCGGCTACGACGGCACATTACATAGCATCGCGAGTCTTTACCGCAATTGCTCTTTATTCCCAGACGTCAAAGAAGACTGCTTATTACTTGCCGACATAATCACTGAAGTAGAGGACGAAAAAAGCTTTAAGGCAGGCGTTGTAAATCATATAGATTGCCATGTGCTTGGGCGGTAATGACTCCAACTTACTGATAGTGTTTTATGTTCAGATAATGCCCGATGACCTTGTCATGCAGCTCCACCGATTTTGAGAACGACAGTGACTTCCGTCCCAGCCTTGCCAGATGTTGTCTCAGATTCAGATTATGTCGCTCAATGCGCTGAGTGTAACGCTTGCTGATAACGTGCAGCTTTCCCTTCAGGCGTGATTCATACAGCGGCCAGCCATCCGTCATCCATACCACGACCTCAAAGGCCGA
>NZ_MDGW01000098.1:0-7870 GCF_001712525.1 Shigella sp. FC1661 | reverse complement strand
GTGCGTACCGGGCTGAGAGGCGGTGTAAGTGAACTGTAGTTGCCATGTTTTACGGCAATGAGAGCAGAGATAGCGCTGATGTCCGGCAGTGCTTTTGCCGTTACGCACCACGCCTTCAGTAGCGGAGCAGGAAGGACATCTGATGGAAATGGAAGCCACGCAAGCACCTTAAAATCACCATCATACACTAAATCAGTAAGTTGGCAGCATTACCACCTGCTACATATAGATTAACAATCTTCGGTGCTTCATGTTATTTTTTGCACTCTGTGACCGTTATCCTGTGGTGAAAATACAATCTGGTGCAGACTGTCATGGTACATTTCCGAATAAACTGGTTGCGCCAGAAAGGGAAAGGGTCATAAAGGTTAAGGGGGCGATAAGGGTAACAGCGCCTGGCCTGAAAGGGCCGAAAACCAAAGGGCCAGGAACTGGCGCAGTCCTGAACAGGTAGAGCGGCGGGACGCTGGCGCAGATAACCGATTTACAGGGGCTGGTGCAGATTATTTTGTCTCTGTATAGCTGGTGCAGTGATAATGTGTATCAGGAAAGATTGCCCGGTATTTTATTGCGCACTTTTTTGGAAGTATTAAGTGGTAATTCCGTGGAAATATCGATAATTGATAGCTTTTCACCTTCCGTGATTAACATGTTAATCACGGAAGGTGGCTGCCTGTTGAAAACAGATGCATTGATAGGTTTCTCCTGAAATTATTGGAAGCAAAATAATTTCAGGCTTATATCTGTCTGGTCTCTGAATATCTGATGCAGTTCTTACAGGTCCCAGAGTATAGGGTCAGGAGATATTCTGGAGTATTAATTGGCATTTCCGTGAAAATATCACGTATTGATAGCTTTTCATCTTCTGTGATTTGCGGGCAAATCACAGAAGGTAGTTATCTATCAATAATGTATTTATTAATAGGCAATCGCCTGAAAATATTCTACTGGAATAATTTCTGGTACTTACCTATCGATAAGTAGTTCATTGATTGGTTTTCACCCAAAATTATTTGGGGCCAAATATTTATAGATGTTTTCCGATTGATAATAACAAAAAAACGGCAATATCTATCAACAAAAAAAAGCAGATCCCGGTCAATCAGGATCTGCTTTTCCAGTTTTAATGATTTACGCTATTTCTGATTCAGGCTGCCTCATGCTGCCGCGCATAAATGTACGGCGCGACATACCCCTCGCGGCACACATCCAGATAATCCGACCACCACTGCATCATGGCCTTTCGGGCCTCCAGATGCTCCGCCTTATGCACATATGCCGCACGCACGCTGTTGCGCTCCTGGTGGCTCATTTGCCGCTCCACTGTATCGCGTGACCACAGATCCGACTCCACCAGGGCGCTACAGGCCATTGCCCTGAGTCCATGCCCGCAGATTTCAGTTTTCGTATCATACCCCATCAGACGCAGCGCCCGGTTGGTGGTGTTTTCGCTCATTGGCTTGTACGGATTATGGTCGCCGGGAAACACCAGATCCAGATGGCCGGAAAGCTCCTGTATCTGTTTCAGAATGGCAATCGCCTGGCGGGAGAGCGGTACGATATGCGGGGTGCGTATTTTTGCGCCACGCCCCGAAAACCGTACTTTATCAATGGCCTCGCGGGTTGCGGGGATGGTCCAGATTTTGTGCCTGAAATCAATCTCACTCCAGCGGGCGAAACGCAGTTCGCTGGAACGGATGAACAGGTGCAACGTCAGCACCACCGCCAGCCGGGTTAACTCCCGGCCCTGCCGGTAGTCGCCAATGCGGTCAAGCAGTTCAGGCAATCGCTCCAGCGGTAAAGCGGGATAGTGATTCTTGACGGGGGAGGCAGTTACACCTTCCAGATGCTGCGCCGGATTACTGTCGGTAAGTCCCTGCTGAACGGCATAGCGCATGATGTTGCTGAGTTGCTGCCGGGTTCGGGACGCGACTTCCAGAAAGCCTTTATTCTCGATAACCCGCAACAAAGCCGTGAAATCCTGCGTTTTAAGCGCAGCAACGGGCAGGTGACCAACCGCCGGGAAGATATGGTTTTCCATACTGGCGAGAATACGGGCGGCATAATCAGCCGACCATTTTTTGTTGGTTTTGTGCCAGGCCAGCGCCACCGCCTTAAAACACTTTTCAGGGGAGCAGGCGGATTTCTCTGCCATGCGCTGTTGCGCCGGGTTGATATTCTGCGCCAGTAGCTTGCGGATACCGTCGCGCTGTTGCCTGGCTTCTGCCAGTGAGACCAGCGGGTATGCGCCAAGACTGACTCTGGATTCTTTTCCGTTGAAACGATATTTGAGATACCAGATGCGTGAACCGCCCGGATTGACGAGCAGATACAGACCGTGAGCGTCGGAGAGTTTTACCGGACGGGAAGAAGGTTTTAACTTGCGGATTTTAGAATCGTTTAAAAACATTTGGGGGTCACTCCAGAATCGAACCAAACTGACCCCAGATCTGACCACCAAATTATCCCGATGCGGAGAGAAAACCAGATACGCACCGGGAAGGATTTTCACGCCAACTTACTGAATCGTAAACAAATAGAGACGTACAGATAAGCATGAAAACTTGAATTTGGCTCCTCTGACTGGACTCGAACCAGTGACATACGGATTAACAGTCCGCCGTTCTACCGACTGAACTACAGAGGAATCGCTGTTGAGGCACATCTTAACGGCGAAAAATCTTTTGTCAAACCCGATTTTTAAATTCCCCAACTGTTTGCCGTTTCTATCAACAGTTTGTTGCATTTGCAGACAATTTGTTGGCGAAAATCTTTGCAGCTTTGCTGATTCTCCCTCATTATTTGAAATGTGGTTTCACTTTCTGCAATTAAGGTCGGCTTTGAATATCTCCTCTGCTTTACGCCAGGTTGTTCACGGCACTCGCTGGCACGCTAAACGCAAGAGCTACAAAGTGTTGTTCTGGCGCGAGATAACCCCACTTGCTGTTCCTATCTTCATGGAGAATGCCTGTGTCCTGTTGATGGGGGTTCTGAGCACTTTTCTGGTCAGCTGGCTGGGAAAAGATGCGATGGCCGGCGTGGGATTGGCGGACAGCTTCAATATGATCATTATGGCTTTTTTTGCTGCTATCGATCTTGGTACTACTGTCGTTGTGGCATTTAGTCTCGGTAAGCGGGATCGACGACGAGCGAGGGTGGCGACGCGGCAGTCATTGGTGATCATGACGTTGTTTGCCGTACTGTTGGCAACGCTTATTCATCATTTTGGCGAACAAATTATTGATTTCGTCGCGGGTGATGCCACGACAGAAGTTAAAGCACTGGCGTTGACTTATCTGGAGCTGACGGTACTCAGTTATCCAGCAGCTGCCATCACTCTTATTGGTAGCGGGGCACTTCGTGGTGCAGGGAATACGAAAATACCGCTATTGATTAACGGTAGCCTGAATATTCTTAATATTATTATTAGCGGCATATTGATTTACGGCCTTTTCTCTTGGCCGGGACTGGGATTTGTCGGGGCAGGGCTGGGTTTAACCATTTCTCGTTATATTGGCGCAGTTGCAATTTTGTGGGTGCTGGCGATTGGTTTTAATCCTGCGCTAAGGATTTCGTTAAAGAGCTATTTTAAACCGCTGAATTTTAGCATTATCTGGGAAGTCATGGGGATTGGTATTCCCGCGAGTGTCGAATCAGTGTTATTTACCAGTGGTCGGTTATTAACCCAAATGTTCGTTGCCGGGATGGGGACCAGTGTTATTGCCGGAAATTTTATCGCGTTTTCAATTGCGGCTCTTATCAACTTACCCGGAAGTGCGCTCGGCTCTGCTTCTACGATCATTACAGGCCGAAGGTTGGGGGTAGGGCAGATAGCGCAAGCAGAGATTCAGTTGCGGCATGTGTTCTGGCTTTCCACTCTTGGATTAACGGCCATCGCCTGGCTAACGGCTCCCTTTGCCGGGGTTATGGCATCGTTTTACACCTAGGATCCACAGGTTAAACATGTCGTTGTGATTCTGATTTGGCTAAATGCTTTATTTATGCCTATTTGGTCCGCCTCATGGGTGCTACCCGCTGGATTTAAAGGTGCTCGTGATGCCCGTTACGCCATGTGGGTTTCGATGTTGAGCATGTGGGGTTGTCGGGTTGTAGTCGGTTATGTGCTGGGAATCATGCTTGGCTGGGGTGTGGTTGGTGTCTGAATGGGAATGTTTGCCGACTGGGCTGTGCGGGCCGTGCTGTTTTACTGGCGAATGGTTACTGGACGTTGGCTATGGAAATACCCTCGACCCGAGCCGCAAAAGTGTGAAAAAAAGCCAGTTGTGTCGGAATAAACGACAAAATGCAGATTATTTCAGCAAACGATTTCAAATTTAAAAAACAGGCTTTGACATTGTGGGTGGGCATCGCTAATATTCGCCTCGTTCTCACGATTCCTCTGTAGTTCAGTCGGTAGAACGGCGGACTGTTAATCCGTATGTCACTGGTTCGAGTCCAGTCAGAGGAGCCAAATTTTAGTTTTGAGACATCTCTATGAGTCTCAAAACAGTTAAAAAATAAAAATTATTTTTACCCGGTTACCTTGTAAAAAAGTGACCGTTTTTTTTGATTTCTGTGTTTCGTGCGCTTAATCGAGTCTCACGCTTTAGTGAGCAAGTTGCCCCCACCAACAGACATCACGATTCGCAAGGTCAAAAACTCTGTTCCATGAAGTACCGTACAAAGATAAAGAGAAAAATGCCTTATGCGGGATGTCGCTATCGCGTCTTTATCGGGAAACTATGCGTAATTGCCACTTTGCCTTCTGTAATCAGAAAAAGAAGAACTGGAATTTTAATAAATATTATTTCTCTGGGAACGGGGATTTTTTATAATCAATATGACGAGTTGAACATTATATTTTTTATAAGGGTTATATGAGATTAAAGAAATCTGCCGTAAAGACAGATTTCTTTAAAATATAATTAGAGATTTGCGACGTTATGATAAACTTTTTGTACATCGTCGTCATCTTCAAGGGCATCAACAAGCCCTTCAAAGATTTCTAAATCTTCTGGGGAAAGCTCAACTTCAGATTGCGCAATCATTTCTAATTCTGTTGTTGAGAACTCAGTGATTCCAGCTGCTTTTAGAGCCGCGATTCCTTTATGAAGGTCAGTAGGTTCGGTATAAATAACAATGTTACCTTCTTCTTCAGTCACATCACGAACATCAACTTCAGCTTCAAGTAAAATTTCAAAAATATGGTCAGGGTCTGATCCTTTAAATACAATCACACCCGTATTGTCAAACATATAGCTGACAGAACCTGCCGCTCCGATATTGCCGCCTTTTTTATTGAAAATTGTGCGAACGTTAGCAATCGTACGGTTAACATTTGAAGTCAATGTCTCGGCGATAATCATTGAGCCATTAGGACCAAAGCCTTCATAACGGCCCTGCACGAACGTTTCATCTCCGCCGCCTTTGGCTTTATCAATTGCTTTATCAATAACGTGCTTTGGAACTTGTGCCTGCTTTGCACGTTCAATAACGAATTTTAAAGATGTGTTTAATTCTGGATCGGGTTCACCTTGTTTAGCAGCAGCATAGATTTCTACACCGAATTTTGCATAAATTTTAGACGTTGCACCGTCTTTAGCCGTTTTTTTAGCAACAATATTGGCCCATTTACGTCCCACTGGAATGATCTCCTCGAAAATTTATTTACATTACTGGTAAATCGTTAACATGTGTTAAATCAGCATATTATATCATAACAGGAAAAATCTCGTCTATTAGAAATAAAAATATTCTAAAGCCATAATCTTATATTTTGTTTTATAAAAACTAATGTTGTTGGCGGGATTTTTTATAATTATATTTTGAAAGCATACATGCTTTTAATATGCGGAAATCATTAAGACGATAATGAAACTCGCATCTGCCCAAGGAAGCAAACAGCCCGCGTTGATTGCAGGCTATTTGCCAGATGTCTTACTTAATCCTTCACATCTATTTCTGATGAGAAGGTTCAGAACTTATTATCGGAACGGCGGCTCATTAAAGGTTCGTAATTTACGTGAATGCAGTCGGTCGCCTTCTGCGCGCAGCAAATCGATCGCCCGAATGCCAATTTGTAGGTGTTCGGAAATAGCGCCTTCATAAAAACGGTTAGCCTGACCGGGAAGTTTAATCTCGCCATGCAACGGTTTATCTGAAACACACAGTAGTGTCCCGTATGGCACGCGGAAACGATATCCTTGCGCGGCAATGGTTGCACTTTCCATATCAATTGCTACGGCCCGGCTTAAGTTAAAACGAAGTGCAGAAGCTGAGTAACGTAATTCCCAGTTCCTGTCATCTGTGGTTACCACAGTACCAGTACGTAGCCGCTGTTTGACTTCCTCACCGGGCCTGCCACTCACCAGCTTGGTGGCGTCATAAAGCGCACGTTGCACTTCAGCAATGCTCGGAATAGGAATATCGGGCGGCAGAACCGCATCAAGAACGTGGTCATCGCGTAAATAAGCGTGTGCAAGTACATAATCGCCAATGGCCTGACTTTCACGTAATCCGCCACAGTGACCAATCATCAACCAGACATCCGGGCGTAGCACTGCCAGATGATCGCAGATGGTTTTAGCATTTGACGGTCCTATGCCAATATTCACCAGAGTAATACCCTGACCATCGGCGGTAATTAAATGCCATGCTGGCATCTGATGTTTTTTCCATGCAAGGTCGGAAATGGCTTCTTCTGGCGCTTCGGTTTCGGCGGTGATCCAGTTCCCGCCAGCACAAGAAAGGGCAATGTAGGGACTATCAGGATCGAGGATCTGGCTGCATCCCCAACGAACGAATTCATCCACATAACGTGTGTAGTTGGTAAACAAGACGAACGGCTGAAAATGTTCAACTGGCGTACCGGTATAATGGCGCAACCGTGCGAGGGAAAAATCGACGCGGCGCGCATCAAAATGCGATAGCGGGGAGAATTCAGTTGGATGATAAATGCCGTCTGCAGTTTCATCGCCAATTTGCGCCAGTTCTGTTGTCGGAAAGTAGCGAGTTAACCCAGCGCTCATTGAGCGATCAAGTGTCAATTCAGAGCCATCGATGACATAAGGATAAGGGATTTCATGCTGCGAGGGTTGCACTGAGATATGCGCACCATAATCCTGATACAGCAACGTAAGTTGTTCATTAAGATACGAACGAAAGAGAGTAGGGCGAGTAATCGTGGTGGTGTAGCTGCCTGCGTGGGTAAAGCGACCAAATGCGCGCGTTTTGGGGGGATTGGTTGTGCTACCGTCCCAGGTTACGGTCAGTGATGGATAGACAAAAAGACCTTGTTTGCGGGCGTTTTCATCAGGTAATTCGCCACTTGTAATATAGTTGCCAATGGCGTTGCGTAATGCGACTACAGATTGCTCATACAGCGCGTCGAGTTTATCCAGTGCCTGAGCTGGGTGGATTTGCCCCTATATTTCCAGACATCTGTTATCACTTAACCCATTACAAGTCCGCTGCCGCAGATATTCCCGTGGCGAGCGATAACCCAGCGCACTATGCGGATGCCATTCGTTATAATGCTCGAACGCCTCTGCAAGGTTCTTTGCTGCCGTTAACCCGTCTGGTTTGGGCATGATACTGATGTAGTCACGCTTTATCGTTTTCACGAAGCTCTCTGCTATTCCGTTACTCTCCGGACTCCGCACCGCCGTGTTCTTCGGTTCAAGTCCCAACATCCGGGCGAACTGGCGTGTTTCATTAGCCCGGTAGCATGAACCATTATCCGTCAGCCACTCCACTGGAGACGACGGAAGATCGTTGCCGAAGCGGCGTTCCACCGCTCCCAGCATGACGTCCTGTACTGTTTCACTGTTGAAGCCGCCGGTAGTCACCGCCCAGTGCAGTGCCTCACGAT
>NZ_MDGW01000097.1:0-7884 GCF_001712525.1 Shigella sp. FC1661 | reverse complement strand
CTAAATCACGTCAGCGCTGGCTGTTTTACGCGTATGACAGGATACGGAGGACGGTTGTGGCGCACGTCTTCGGTGAACGCACTCTGGCCACACTGGAGCGTCTTCTGAGCCTGCTGTCGGCCTTTGAGGTCGTGGTATGGATGACGGATGGCTGGCCGCTGTATGAATCACGCCTGAAGGGAAAGCTGCACGTTATCAGCAAGCGTTACACTCAGCGCATTGAGCGACATAATCTGAATCTGAGACAACATCTGGCAAGGCTGGGACGGAAGTCACTGTCGTTCTCAAAATCGGTGGAGCTGCATGACAAGGTCATCGGGCATTATCTGAACATAAAACACTATCAGTAAGTTGGAGTCATTACCTACCGTTTATTGCTGATTGGCCTCGGATCACCAATGGTGATTTACGGCCTAGTTCGCCTGCTCACCATCGAAACGCGAGATTAAACTCCTGACAAAACACGCCCCAGAAACGCACTTCTGTTGGCGTAGTCTGGATTATTGCGCACGTAGGTTTAAAACGTAAATTGTAACAACGTGCGCTTTGTTTATGCCGGATGCGGCGTGTACGCCTTATCCGGCCTACGGTCAGGTTCCCGTAGGCATGATAAGACGCGTAAGCGTCACATCAGGCAATGAATACCCAATGCGACCAGCTTCTTATATCAGAACAGCCCCAACGGTTTATCCGAGTAGCTCACCAGCAGGCACTTGGTTTGCTGGTAATGCTCCAGCATCATCTTGTGGGTTTCGCGACCGATACCTGATTGTTTGTAGCCACCAAACGCCGCATGTGCCGGGTAAGCGTGATAACAGTTGGTCCACACGCGCCCAGCCTGTATGCCGCGCCCCATCTTATAGGCCAGATTACCGTTGCGGCTCCAGACGCCCGCGCCTAGGCCATATTGCGTATCGTTCGCCAGCTCCAGCGCTTCTTCCATCGTTTTGAAGGTGGTCACCGCCAGCACCGGGCCAAAAATCTCCTCCTGGAACACCCGCATATTGTTCTGACCAAACAGAATCGTCGGTTCGAGGTAGTAGCCGTCTTTCAGTTCACCTTCCAGCAGCTTGCGCCGCCCGCCTGTGAGCACGTCAGCGCCCTCTTTTTTACCGATATCAATGTAGTTGAGGATGGTTTCCAGTTGCCCGTGAGAAACCTGCGCGCCCATTTGCGTCACGCTGTCGAGCGGGTTACCGCTACGAATGCTTTCGACACGGCGGATGGCGCGTTCCATAAAGCGTTCGTAGATAGATTCCTGCACTAAAGCACGACTCGGACAGGTGCAAACTTCGCCCTGGTTAAAGGCAAACAGTGCAAAGCCTTCCAGCGCTTTATCGAAAAAGGCATCTTCTTCATCCATCACATCAGCAAAGAAGATATTTGGCGACTTACCGCCCAACTCCAGCGTCACCGGAATAATGTTTTGCGTTGCGTATTGCATAATTTGTTGGCCCACTTCCGTTGAGCCGGTAAACGCCACTTTGGCGATGCGTTTCGAGGTCGCCAGATATTCGCCAATTTCCCCACCTGCGCCATTGACCACGTTCACCACGCCCGGCGGCAGTAAATCACCGACAATTTCCATTAGCAGCAGTACAGAAAGCGGGGTAAGACGTGCGGGTTTCAGCACCACACAGTTGCCCGCCGCCAGCGCGGGAGCCATTTTCCAGCTCGCCATCAGCAGCGGGAAGTTCCACGGGATAATCTGCCCCACCACGCCTAACGGTTCATGGAAATGATAGGCCACGGTTTCGCTATCAACTTCACTGATCCCACCTTCCTGCGCCCGAATACACGAGGCGAAATAGCGAAAATGATCAATCGCCAGCGGCACGTCGGCAGCACTGGTTTCGCGAATGGGTTTGCCGTTATCCCAGGTTTCAGCTGTCGCTAACAGCTCGAGGTTTTGTTCCATTCGATCGGCAATCTTAAACAGAATCGCCGCGCGATCCTGCACCGAGGTGTGCGCCCATTTATCTTTCACTTTGTGCGCAGCATCTAGCGCCAGATCGATGTCTCGTTTGCCCGAAGACGCCACTTCGCACAGCAGCTGCCCAGTCACCGGCGTCAGGTTCTGGTAATACTCACCATCGGCAGGGGCTACCCATTCGCCGCCAATAAAGTTGTCATAGCGGGCTTTTAACTTGAGGGGGAAACCATACTCGCCGGGCTTAATCTGTGCTGAAGGGGGATTATTGGTCATGATCGTCTCCTTGCGGTGTGAGGTATAACAAGGGTAGACGTGACTGGCGAAATCTTCGCCAGTCGGTAACAGCTTTACGACGGCTATCACGAATTTACGGGCAAGGGTTACAGAGATAGTTGAAAAAGCGGCTGACAATTTGCCAGCCGTTGTGGAATGATGATTACATCGCTGCGCGATAAATCGCCACAATTTCTTCGTGAGTTGCCTGGATCGGGTTAGTAAAACCACAGGCATCTTTCAGGGCATTAGTCGCCAGAACCGCGAAATCTTCTTCTTTCACGTTCAGGTCGCGTAGGCCTGCCGGGATATCCACTTTCTTCGCCAGTTCACGGATGGCGTTAATGCAGGCTTCAGCACCTTCCGCGTCGTTTTTACCTGTCACGTTCACGCCCATTGCAGCGGCACAGTCACGCAGACGTGCAGCGGCGACTTTGCTGTTGAATACCTGAACATGGGGCAGCAGAACGGCGTTACATACACCGTGTGGCAGGTTGTAGAAACCGCCCAGCTGGTACGCCATCGCATGAACATAACCCAGAGAAGCATTATTGAACGCCATACCGGCAAGGAACTGGGCATAAGCCATTGCTTCACGCGCTTTCGCATTACTGCCATCTTCAACGGCTAACGGCAGGTTTTCGGCAATCATGGTCACGGCTTTCAGTGCACAAGCGTCAGTGATCGGCGTGGCGGCAATAGAAACATATGCTTCGATAGCGTGCGTTAAGGCATCCATACCCGTTGCGGCGGTCAGTGACTTCGGCATACCAATCATCAGAGAGGAGTCATTGACAGAAAGCAGCGGAGTGACATGTTTATCAACAATCGCCATTTTGATATGACGCGCTTCGTCAGTGATGATGCAGAAACGGGTCATTTCAGAGGCCGTACCCGCAGTGGTGTTGATGGCGATCATCGGCAGCTGCGGTTTTGCAGAGCGGTCAACGCCTTCGTAATCGCGAATATCGCCGCCATTGGCTGCCACCAGCGCAATACCTTTTGCGCAGTCGTGTGGAGAACCACCGCCTAAGGAGATCACGCTATCGCAATTATTCTCTTTAAGTAATTTCAAACCTGCGGCGACGTTTTCCGTGGTGGGGTTAGGTTGGGTGCCATCATAAATAACGCTAAAAATATTGCGTTCTTCCAGTGCTTTTTGCACATCGCCCGCCATACCTAATTTCGTTAACATACTGTCAGTGACAATTAAGGTACGGGTAAATCCATAATCTGCCATCATATTCATTGCATCAGTCAATGAATCAGCGCCGATGACATTCACAGAAGGAATAAAGAAAGTTGAAGATGCCATAACACACTCCTGAAAGTGTAAAAAAGGGTGGGAAGCTTACTGAGGATTTTCATTCGAAAACATGATCATTATTATTAATTATCAAAATTAATCTAATAAAAAGCACATTGTATTCATTAAACAATGTGCTTTTTTTAAAATCATAAGAAATTTGTATTAATTTATTTTAAAAATTAATTAATCATTTCCTTATTTTTCCGGAAATAATAATGCGTCGCGCAATAAATGATCATTTCCACGACGACGCGTAAAGCCAATGCGGTCAAAATATTCCAGAATCTGAATTGCCAGCTTTCGGCCTACGCCTAAGCGATCGCGGAAATCCGCCGCGCAGGTTGAACCACACTCCTGATCGAGATCGCGGATCATATTGGCAAATTCGACAATCCGATCGTTACGGTAATAACGATCTTTGACGATCGCGGTAATTATTCCTTGCTGCGCCGCCTGGCGTAGCGTCAGGCGCATTGCCTGCTCGTCGGTACCCGTCTCTTTTGCCAGATCACGCACCCACCACGGCTCGTCACCAAACAGCGGCTCTGCTTTTTGCCAGATGGCCTGCTGCTCTTCGCTGAAGCCCGCTTTGTGATCCGGCAGATGCAGCCAACCGTGATGACTGAGGATGTCGCCGCTTTCGCGCATCTTTTCAATCAGCAACAGTACTAGCGCTTCATCTTCCATTGGCAACGCCATACGTCGCAGACGTTCGCGCCCAGGCCCAGGTTCATCGCGATGTTGCTCATGATAAGTCGCTAATGTGTCGAGAATTTTCCGTTGCCAGCGAGCGGCAACCGGCGCATTCAACAAGCTATAACCAGCCTGAATATAGCCAGGCTGTTGCAGCAGTTCGCGCATCCCTTCGCCGTTGAGCTGGCGCGCCCAGGCGAAATCAGGAAGATTAACCGCGCCGCGTTGCAGGTGAACGGCTAACGCTTCGCTATCATTCTGTGCCCTGGCGAGGGAAGCCAGCCATTGCAGATACTCTGGTTTACGTTTACCGCGACGCGGCGGGTTAAGCATCACGACGCGCGCTCCGGCCAGCGTGTTGCGGGCAGAGATATCGCGCAATACCAGGCGGTCGTTATCTGCCAGCCATAACGGGGTGTCGAAGACCAGTTCAGCAAGGTTATCTTCCAGCAGTGAAACGCGTCCCGTGACGTGGCTGGCGGCGTGGTGAATATGCAGCGGCTGCCACTGGGTCAGCGGTGTATGGGTTTGAAGCTCGACAATCACCCGTGTGAACGGCTCTGGCGGCGCATCGGCAAGCAGCCAGTCGCCACGGTTAATCTGCTCTTTTTCCGCATCACCCGCGATGTTAAGCGCGATACGCTGCCCGGCATGGGCGGTTTCTGTTGGCTGGTTTTGTGCATGCAGCGCACGTACACGCATCGGTTTATTTACACCAGTCAGCCAGAGTGAATCGCCTACCTTCACTTCCCCGCTTAACGCCGTACCGGTGACGACCAGCCCGGCACCTTTTACGGTAAATGGGCGGTCGATCGCGAGGCGGAAACTATGTTGGCTGGCGTGTTCACGTCCTGGTAACTGAAGCAGATGCTCGCGCAGGGCATCAATTCCCCGACCTTCGGTTGCTGCGGTGATAAACAGTTTTGCCTCAGCAAAACCGTATTCCCGCAGCACATCCTTTACCTGGCGTTCAACCTCATCAACACGCGCTTCGTCCACGCGATCGGCCTTGGTCAGCGCCACTGTCAGCATCGGGTTACCGGTCAGCTGCAAAATCGCCAGATGCTCACGGGTCTGCGCCATCACGCCGTCATCGCACGCCACCACCAACAGCGCGTGATCAATACCACCAACGCCCGCCAGCATGTTGGAAAGAAACTTTTCATGACCGGGTACGTCGATAAAACCAGGCACGCGACCATCCGGCTGCGGCCAGTAGGCATAGCCGAGATCGATGGTCATGCCGCGCTTTTTTTCTTCCGGCAGACGGTCAGCATTTACGCCAGTAATCGCCTGCAATAAGGTTGTTTTGCCGTGGTCAACGTGTCCGGCAGTCGCAATAATCATTTCAACAACATCTCCAAAAACCGTTGCTCATCTTCAAGGCAGCGTAAATCCAGCCACAATCGTCCGTCATAAATACGACCAATCACCGGCACTGGCAATTCACGCCAGCGGGCGGCTAATGACTCAAGGTGGCTACCGCGTCCATCATGGGGTGTAAACGTTAATGCCGCGCTCGGCAGGCGATCAACCGGCAGCGAACCACTGCCAATCTGCGAAAGACATGGCATAACCTGTACCGCAAACTCCGCGCCGTAATGTGCGGCAAGGGGAGCCTGTAAACGTTGTGCCTGGATTTGAATGACCTCTGCGCTGCGGGTAAGCAGGCGCAGGGTCGGTAATTTTTCACTCAGAGCTTCAGGGTGTAAATAAAGACGCAACGTGGCTTCCAGCGCCGCGAGGGTCATTTTATCCGCGCGTAATGCACGCTTCAGCGGGTGGCTTTGCAGGCGGGCGATCATCTCTTTTTTACCAACGATAATCCCTGCCTGCGGCCCGCCTAACAACTTGTCGCCGGAGAAGCTCACCAGACTGACGCCCGCCGCAATCAACTCCTGCGGCATTGGCTCTTTCGGCAAACCGTACTGGCTAAGATCGACCAGCGAGCCACTGCCTAAATCAGTCACTACGGGAACATCCAGCTCTTTGCCGAGCGCCACCAGTTCCGCTTCATCTATCGCTTTGGTGAACCCCTGAATGCTGTAGTTACTGGTATGTACTTTCATCAACAGTGCGGTATTTTCATTCACCGCCTGACGATAATCATTCGCGTGCGTACGGTTGGTGGTCCCTACTTCGTGTAGGGTGCAGCCTGCCTGACGCATAACATCGGGAATACGAAACGCGCCGCCAATCTCCACCAATTCGCCGCGAGATACTACCACCTCTTTCCCGCTGGCAGTGGCCGCCAACATCAATAACACCGCCGCCGCATTGTTATTGACGATACAGGCATCTTCCGCCCCCGTAATACGGCACAGCAGTTGCGCCAGCGCCCGATCGCGATGTCCGCGTCCAGCGTCGTCCAGATCGTACTCGAGGGTCACTGGCGAACGCATAGCCTGCGCAACGGCTTCCACCGCGGCTTCCGCCTGTAAAGCTCGTCCAAGGTTGGTATGCAGCACGGTTCCCGTCAGGTTGATCACCGGACGCAGCGCGCTCTGCGCCTCTTTCGTCAACCGGGCATCGACTTCTTGCGCCCAGTTTTCACACCACGCAGGAAGCGTCTGGCTGTCACGAATCACTTCTCGCGCTTCGTCGAGCATCTGACGCAACAATTCCACCACGCGGGTGTGACCATAAGTATCACGCAAAGAAAGGAAGGAGCTATCGCGCAATAAGCGATCAATAGCCGGAAGTTGACTATAGAGGGAACGCGTTTCGGTTGTCATAGGAAACCTGGCTAATCAAGGCCCTCTCACACGGAGAAGGGCGTTTAACATAACCACGGATTGTAACGTGAGATGGGTCAGGAGGACATATCGCGCATCAAGCCTTTGGCGGTTCGGTGCGAGCAAAACTTCGCGGCTAAACAGGTTTTCGACCAGTTTGACTAAGTGTGGGCGGTCGACACACCAACCTGGCGCAACGCGGCGGAAATTGAGATATCCGACAGCACAGGCAATGGCGATAGTCGCCAGATTGACCGTATCGGTTTTGAGTGTGCCATCGACCAGATATCCTTCCAGCACATCCAGACTGCGGTTGATTTTCTCCCGCTGGCGTAACAATTCATCTTCAGACTGCTGCGCCGCTGGACGCGCCTGTTCACGCACCGATACCAGCCCGGCATCCATAATGCCATCCGCCAGCGCCTCAATTTTGCGCACCCGCAACGACTCCAGCGGATCGCGCGGCAACATCGCCGGAGCGACATTCATTAACTCAATATATTCAGCGATGATCGGCGAATCAAACCAGCATTCGCCCTCTTCGGTCACCAGCACCGGCACTTTTCCTAACGGGTTAAATTGCGCCACGCCGTTGTCCGCGTTATAGGGCAGTTCATTAATAAATTCGAAAGTTATGCCCTTTTCTAACAACAGAATAGAAAGTTTGCGTACAAACGGGCTGGTGTAGCTACCGACGAGTTTCATGCCGAGTCCTTTGTGCGAGGAAAAATATCAGTATGGCCTGGTGATGGGAAAAAGGGCAGAAAATGTTGATGGTTTGTTACTTCCAAATAAATCACATATTTATCATGGTGATATAAATATTTTCCTAATTATTTCACTCTGATGGATATCTCACTTAAGGCTTTCTTATAAATCTGTAGGGTTTTGCCTGTCAGCAGACAAATAACCCGATAAAACAAGGATGAGAAATGAGCGGA
>NZ_MDGW01000096.1:0-7897 GCF_001712525.1 Shigella sp. FC1661 | reverse complement strand
TTTGCCGTTACGCACCACCCCGTCAGTAGCTGAACAGGAGGGACAGCTGATAGAAACAGAAGCCACTGGAGCACCTCAAAAACACCATCATACACTAAATCAGTAAGTTGGCAGCATCACCATACTTATGAAGAGATTAAATTTAGGTGGGACTGATCAATTTTTCCATTGTATGGCATTTTGTCGAGTGTCTAAATTAAATGACGCTGGTGTTAGCCGATCGGCGAAAGGGCTGGGTTATGAAAAAGAGATTAGAGATTACGGGTTAAATCTGTTCGGTATGTACGGCAGAAAAGTAAAGCTATCCCATTCTGAAATGATTGAAGATAATAAAAAAGACTTGGCTGTAAATGACCATGGGTTGACATGTCCATCAACAACAGATTGCTCAGATAGATGTAGTGATTATATTAATCCAGAGCATAAAAAAACGATAAAGGCTTTACAAGATGCTGGCTATCTCAAGTAATCTATCAAAGATGATAATATTTATTTTTGCTATTATAATCATTGTTGTTTTATGCGTAATTACTTATCTTTATTTATACAAAGATGAATCTCTTGTAAGTAAACATTACATAAACTATATGGCAATACCAGAAAATGATGGAGTTTTTACATGGCTCCCAGATTTTTTTTTCGCACGTAGCGGTGGATATATCAATATACACAAATGTAGAAGATGATTATTTTTTTTCTTATTTTTCCCTAACAAATGATGATGGGGGTAGGTTTAAGAAAACATTGACAGTGAGGGCCAGGGAACAAGTGGCGAAAATCGTATCAAAGAATGATCCAGATACAAAAAAAGTGTGGTGTAAATATGGTAAGATACCAGGGCAAGGGGATGGTGTAAACCTTTTTTTGTTGGTGAAATTAATGTTACGCATTATTTTATAACAAATATTGGAGCTGGATTGCCTGATGCTTGTGCAGAGTAATTGCTTGAATTAAGAGTCTATCCCATATCGAAGTCGTCAACTTCGTAGTGAGGAAAAGTAAAATTCCTGACTGAGAAAAGACATGTCGGCTATTGTGTAAAGCCATATAGCTCAGACGATGAATATCTACTCGTATTCAGTTGTTTATTGAGGGTGAGTTCCGACCCTGAAACAACAAATAAAATGAACAGTCAGAGAGTTTACATAGAATTGCACTGGTCTTTTACGATATCTGACATTGTGTAATACATATTCAGCCATGCATTAATTAAAATGTTACGTGTTTAATGTGAGTCCCTATCTGAAAATAAATAATCCTTCCGGATTAAAATAAATTCTTGCCGGGAAAGAAAGAGGAAATAAACCATTAGCGGAAAACCAGCGGCACGCCAGGGTGACATGCCCCAGTACGGCGGCCCGATAGTCCAGGGTTCAGCGGGGGTACTGATAGTCGCGCCGACTGCATCGAGAACTCCATACAACTTTTTACGGAACGTCACCTGATAAAATTTGTTCAGTATCGTCTTTTGAGATTCTCAAGGTTATGGAGTAACCAGACAGAACGGACACCACTGTCGGAGATAAAACCCCCCTGTTTACGCAGCTCGTTGCTGGCCCGGTGCTGACCATGTGTCGGGAAAGCGACGGCGTAATCAACAACAGCCTGTTCAGTTGCCTCATCGGTACGGTTCTTAAGGTTAGGAGCGCGGCGACTACGATTAATCTGCGCATCCACACCGCCTTCAGCGACCAGTTCGCGGTAACGATAAAACGTATCACGCGAAACGCCCATGATTTTACAGGCTTTTGATACGTTGCTGAGTTCTTCAGCCAGATTGAGCAAACCGGCTTTGTGTTTGATGACGGGATTGGCAGTATGAAGCATGAGAGTTACCTCTTGTTTTGGATAAGGATTCGACACTCATATCAAAACCGGTAACTCTCAACCTTTCAAGGCCATGTGTCAGATCAAGTCGCGACTAATACAAATACGTCCCTCATTACCGCGCCTTAACCCATTCCGCCACTTCCGCCCACTCACCGCGAAAGACAACTTTTTCCGCTTTTTTCTCAAGCTGATAGCGATACATTGGGTCGTAATATTCTTTAAGTAACGGCACCAGCCAGGCCAGATGACCGTCGGTGCTGCCGGTGGTGAGTTGCGTTGTCAGCGCCGTATCCAGCTGGGCAGCGAGTTCGTTATAGCGCTGTAACCCCAGCCGACGCTTAATAGCCGAAAGTCCGTGATGCAGGTATTCGCAATATTCCTGCCAGCCCTGTTCGTCGCCGTACGCGTGGGTAAAATCATGATGCATACGCAAGAAATACTCTTCGTTCAGGCGTTCAAGACGGATCTCAAACGGATCTTCTACCACCGCAATCGCCGCCTGAGTCATTCGCTCGCGCAGACATTCCGGCAGGTGATTCGAACCGATCATCCGGCTTTCATCTTCCAGCACCCACAGGCGCAAATCCTGACGGGCGTCGGTTTTTAGCATTTCGGCAGCCAGCAGATTTTCAAAACTCGCCTGGCTAAGTTGTGGTTGTAACGTGCGACCAAACGCCGAACCGCGATGACGCGCCAGCCCTTCCAGATCGACACCGTTCGGCTGTTGCTGCACTAACAGCGTTTTACCGCTGCCGGTACAACCGCCAATCAGCACTATCGGTTTTTGTGCCAGTTCAATAGTCGCCTGAATCGCGGTCTGGCGCAGTGCCTTATAACCGCCTTCCACCAGCGGATAATCAATCCCCGCTGCATGCAACCAGCTTTGCACAATATGTGAGCGTTGACCGCCACGGGCACAGCAGAGAATACCTTGCGGATTTTGCAGGCACGCTGCCCGCCAGGCGTCTATGCGCTGCTGACGAATTTCACCCGCCACCAGTTTATGCCCCAGCGCCAGCGCCGCGTCTGACCCTTGCTGTTTATAGCAGGTGCCAACGGCGGCGCGTTCATCGTTATTCATTAACGGCAGATTGATAGCGGCGGGCATTGCGCCTTGCTCAAACTCGATAGGGGCGCGAACATCAATAATGGGCGTATCAGCAATCAGCAGGGCACGATAGTCCTGTTCCGTGTGTCTCTCTTGCATAGTTAAAAGTGAACCTCAAATCAGCTTGCGCGCTATTTTACGCGCCAACGCGCAAGGAAACTTGATTTTTAACTGCGTGGGTTGCCGAAAATTTCTAAAAATCCGCTGATTTCCGGCCTGCGCTGGGTAAACAAGGTCACAATATCTTCTACCGCTTTGCCGCTGCCAAATTTGCGCCATGCCAGACTCAATGGCGAAGGAGGGCGCATCGTTGGGATTACCCGGCTGACCAGTTGTTGATTATCGATCATTGACTGGCAAAGCGATTTTGGCAAAAAACCAATGCCAACGCCCGCCAGATGGGCGGCGATTTTCGTTTCCATATCAGGAACAATAATCTCTTTTTGCCCTGGCAATCGCCAGGCGACGCGTTTGGTTAAGGTGCGGGCGCTGTCTTCAATATTGACCGCCGGAAAGCGACGCAACTGCGCTTCTGTTAGCGGCTCTTCAACGTTCGCCAGCGGATGATCCGCCGCCATGACAAATCGCCATTGCACCGATCCTAAGGGATCAAGACTAAAGGTATTTGCCAGCGCCTCAGTTCCCGTGACGCCGATAGCCAGCGAAAAACCTTCGTACAATAGCGAGTCCCAGACGCCCATATAGATTTGTCGGGAGATGTGAAACTGGGTAAAGGGGTAACGTTCATTCAGCCACGCTAGCAACTGGGCGACGGCCTGGGGGTTATAGAGCAGGTTGTTGATGACAATATTCACCTGGCGTTCCACGCCATCATTCACCTGTTGCAGCTCGCTGGGCATACTTTCCAGCCAGCTCAGCCAGCTCAGCCAGCTCAGCCAGTCTCTGGCCTGGGAAAGTAGATGCTCGCCAGCCGCTGTCAACGTTACGCTACGAGTCGTACGGAAAAACAGCGCTACTCCGGTATTCTCTTCCAGAAGTTTAATGCGATAACTGATCGTCGCCGTGGTTTTACATAATCGTTCTGCCGCTTTTGAAAAACTTCCTGTTTCAGCAACCGCAATGAAAGTCCGCAAGGTTTCTGGATCGAACATCTTCAGGTATCCCCTTTTAAATCCGCAAGTTGCGTGATTTTCTTATCCTCTGATTTATCAGTATTTTTACATGATAACCCTGTTCAATTTGTGGACTAAATCTGGTTTTGGAAAAATATTCCAACTTTTGTATTGATGTTGTTCTCTTAAGGTTTTAGATTGCCTGTTATTGAAACCAAGCTGACCGGTCGGCGGTGGTTGAACGGAATTATGTTACAAGGACAAAAAGATGAAACTTCAGGTATTACCGTTAAGTCAGGAAGCCTTTAGTGCTTATGGCGACGTAATCGAAACTCAGCAACGGGATTTTTTCCATATTAACAATGGCCTGGTGGAGCGTTACCACGATTTGGCGCTGGTTGAGATTCTTGAGCAAGACCGTACGCTTATTAGCATTAACCGCGCGCAACCGGCGAATCTGCCGCTGACCATTCACGAACTCGAACGTCATCCGCTGGGCACTCAGGCCTTTATCCCGATGAAAGGTGAAGTGTTTGTGGTGGTCGTGGCGTTAGGCGACGACAAACCAGACCTGTCAACGCTGCGGGCGTTTATCACCAACGGCGAACAGGGAGTGAATTACCATCGTAACGTCTGGCATCACCCACTTTTCGCCTGGCAGCGCGTCACCGATTTTCTGACCATCGATCGCGGCGGCAGTGACAACTGTGATGTTGAAAGTATTCCTGAACAGGAACTCTGTTTTGCGTGACGCCTGCAACCGACTTGCATAAGATAAACTAATTGTTCATTGTTTATGCTCACTTGTAGGTCGGAGTTAACGTAGGTATGACGGAAGTTAGACGGCGCGGCAGGCCAGGACAGGCGGAGCCTGTGGCACAGAAGGGCGCACAGGCGTTAGAGCGGGGAATTGCGATTCTGCAATATCTGGAAAAAAGTGGGGGAAGTTCGTCGGTTAGCGATATTTCTCTCAATCTGGATTTGCCGCTCTCCACGACCTTTCGCTTGCTGAAGGTTTTACAAGCAGCGGATTTTGTCTATCAGGAAAGTCAATTAGGCTGGTGGCATATAGGATTAGGTGTCTTTAACGTCGGTGCGGCGTACATCCATAACCGCGATGTCCTCTCCGTCGCCGGGCCGTTTATGCGCCGCCTGATGTTACTTTCCGGCGAAACGGTCAATGTCGCGATCCGTAACGGCAATGAAGCAGTATTAATTGGTCAGTTAGAGTGTAAATCAATGGTCAGGATGTGTGCGCCACTGGGCAGTCGTCTGCCGCTGCATGCTTCCGGTGCGGGCAAAGCGCTGCTTTATCCGCTGGCGGAAGAGGAGTTGATGAGCATCATTCTGCAAACCGGTTTGCAGCAGTTTACGCCAACTACGCTTGTGGATATGCCCACCTTGCTGAAGGACCTGGAACAAGCGCGTGAACTGGGCTATACCGTAGATAAAGAAGAGCATGTTGTAGGTCTGAATTGCATAGCTTCAGCAATTTACGATGATGTCGGTAGCGTTGTTGCCGCTATCTCCATCTCCGGGCCTTCATCAAGACTGACAGAAGATCGTTTTGTCAGTCAGGGTGAGCTGGTCAGAGACACCGCCCGCGATATCAGCACGGCGTTGGGACTGAAAGCACATCCATAATGTCTGTCGCATCCCGCTCTGCGGAGCGGGTTTTTTTGACAAAATTTGAAAGTTGGAAAAATTTTCCAATAAATAGGGGTGGGAATAAAATGGCAAAAATGAGAGCCGTTGACGCGGCAATGTATGTGCTGGAGAAAGAAGGTATCACCACCGCCTTCGGTGTTCCGGGAGCTGCAATCAATCCGTTCTACTCAGCGATGCGTAAGCACGGCGGTATTCGTCACATTCTGGCGCGTCATGTGGAAGGTGCTTCGCACATGGCGGAAGGTTATACCCGCGCAACGGCAGGGAATATCGGCGTATGTCTGGGGACTTCCGGTCCTGCGGGCACGGACATGATCACCGCGCTCTATTCCGCTTCTGCTGATTCCATTCCTATTCTGTGCATTACCGGCCAGGCACCGCGCGCCCGTCTGCATAAAGAAGATTTTCAGGCCGTAGATATTGAAGCAATTGCTAAACCGGTCAGCAAAATGGCTGTTACAGTTCGTGAAGCGGCGCTGGTGCCTCGCGTGCTGCAACAGGCATTTCACCTGATGCGTTCTGGTCGTCCGGGTCCGGTACTGGTGGATTTACCGTTCGACGTTCAGGTTGCGGAAATCGAGTTTGATCCTGACATGTACGAACCGCTGCCGGTCTACAAACCTGCTGCCAGCCGTATGCAGATCGAAAAAGCTGTAGAAATGTTAATCCAGGCCGAACGTCCGGTGATTGTTGCCGGGGGCGGGGTAATCAATGCTGACGCAGCTGCACTGTTACAACAGTTTGCTGAACTGACCAGCGTTCCGGTGATCCCAACGCTGATGGGCTGGGGCTGTATCCCGGACGATCATGAACTGATGGCCGGGATGGTCGGCCTGCAAACCGCGCATCGTTACGGTAACGCAACGTTGCTGGCGTCCGACATGGTGTTTGGTATCGGTAACCGTTTTGCTAACCGTCATACCGGTTCGGTAGAGAAATACACCGAAGGGCGCAAAATCGTTCATATCGATATTGAGCCGACGCAAATTGGTCGCGTGCTGTGTCCGGATCTCGGCATTGTCTCTGATGCTAAAGCGGCGCTGACACTGCTGGTTGAAGTGGCGCAGGAGATGCAAAAGCGGGTCGTCTGCCGTGTCGTAAAGAATGGGTCGCCGACTGCCAGCAGCGCAAACGCACTTTGCTGCGCAAAACCCACTTCGACAACGTGCCGGTGAAACCGCAGCGCGTGTATGAAGAGATGAACAAAGCCTTTGGTCGCGATGTTTGTTATGTCACCACCATCGGTCTGTCACAAATCGCTGCGGCACAAATGCTGCATGTCTTTAAAGACCGCCACTGGATCAACTGTGGTCAGGCTGGTCCGTTAGGCTGGACGATTCCGGCTGCGCTAGGGGTTTGTGCCGCTGATCCGAAACGCAATGTGGTGGCGATTTCTGGCGACTTTGACTTCCAGTTCCTGATTGAAGAGTTAGCCGTTGGCGCGCAGTTCAACATTCCGTACATCCATGTGCTGGTGAATAACGCCTATCTCGGCCTGATTCGTCAGTCACAACGCGCCTTTGACATGGACTACTGCGTGCAACTCGCTTTCGAGAATATCAACTCCAGCGAAGTGAACGGTTACGGCGTCGACCACGTAAAAGTAGCGGAAGGTTTAGGTTGTAAAGCGATTCGCGTCTTCAAACCGGAAGATATTGCGCCAGCCTTTGAACAGGCGAAAGCCTTAATGGCGCAATATCGGGTACCGGTAGTCGTGGAAGTTATTCTCGAGCGTGTGACCAATATTTCGATGGGCAGCGAACTGGATAACGTCATGGAATTTGAAGATATCGCCGATAACGCAGTGGACGCACCGACTGAAACCTGCTTCATGCACTATGAATAAGGGAGGTAAATTATGTTACGTTTCTCTGCTAATTTATCGATGTTATTTGGTGAATATGATTTTCTCGCCCGTTTTGAGAAAGCTGCGCAGTGTGGTTTTCGCGGCGTTGAATTTATGGGTAATGCTGCCAACTTACTGATTTAGTGTATGATGGTGATTTTAAGGTGCTTGCGTGGCTTCCATTTCCATCAGATGTCCTTCCTGCTCCGCTACTGAAGGCGTGGTGCGTAACGGCAAAAGCACTGCCGGACATCAGCGCTATCTCTGCTCTCATTGCCGTAAAACATGGCAACTACAGTTCACTTACACCGCCTCTCAGCCCGGTACGCACCAGAAAATCATTGATATGGCCATGAATGGCGTCGGATGTCG